>NZ_JADRGN010000052.1:0-11763 GCF_018206105.1 Porphyromonas levii | reverse complement strand
ACATGCGAAATCTAAAGGGCTTATACATGAAGGATACTCCTATGGTTTTCAGGATAGTACCTCTAAAATTACCCTGCATTTACCGATTGCCTTAGACCCCCTCAAAGAGAGGCAATTATCTGAAAAGTGGAAGAATGTATTCTATGCAGAGTATTATTTCATAAACTTTAGTGTCGAAGCTAAAGTCAAAACATACACTTCCTTTTCTGACAGAGTATATGTTTCAGATATCTATTGGGGCTCATATGCGAGAATTGTTGTTGCCACTAATTATAAGAGAGAGAAGGTCTTTGAGGCTTTCAATGAACGATTGTCTAATTCGCGAAGTAAGAAATGGGATGAAATACTTCAAGACCAGAATTATGAGCTGTATATTTCCCTTTCACATGTACCAGACTCTGGGAAGCCTGTGGATTCAAGTCAATTCTTCTCAGTAGTGGTCGGAGACAAGCCAGAACCAAAACCGATTTTCTTCACCGTAAAATAGTAGCAAAACGGATCGTAGTCGTCTCCCGATAGTCACTCAATATAAAATATAGATAGTCATAAGCCTCAATCCTTGATACATTACCCCTACATGAGAGGTGGAAGGTGTTTATTTTTTAGGTACCTTTGCACATTATAATTATAAGTAGCAATAAGTAGTTTTTGCAATGAAAGAGAGCATAGAGGTACATGGGCTAACATTTGTTCCCTACCTTTCAGAAGAGGAGTTGCGTCCTGAGGTTAAACGTATGGCTCAGGACATTGTGCATGACTTAGGGGCAAAGAATCCGCTCTTTGTCTGCATCCTGAATGGCGCATTTATGTTTACTGCCGAGCTGGCACGCCAGTTGGATAGTATATACGACATCGCCTTTGCTAAGTACTCATCGTATGACGGGCTCTCCTCTACAGGCACTCTCCACGAAATCATGAAGCCCACAGCGCCTATGGAGGGGCGAGTGGTAGTCATTCTAGAGGATCTAATAGATACGGGATTCACGGTAACGGAGCTTCGTAAGCTATACAAACAACGTGGTGCTACGGAAGTGTATGTAGCTGCTATGCTCTCTAAGCCCGATGCACTAGCTGAGGGTGCCGAGCCTGCAGAGTACGTAGGCAAGGAGATTCCCAATGACTTTATCCTAGGCTGTGGCTTGGACTACAATGGCGGAGGGCGTATGCTCCGTGACATATACGTGCTAAAGAAGTAATCATCATATTTTGCTGAAGCAAGGCACAGGGGTACCGTATAGTACACGAGAGTCTTGTTTCATAAACTTGTAGCTAGATACATAGTAACTTGCTACGAAGATACATGAGTTTATGCTTAATTTATTAATCTTTGGTGCTCCTGGCTCAGGGAAAGGGACTCAGAGCAAGTTCCTTGCTGAGCACTATGGAATTGAGCACATTTCGACCGGCGATCTCTTGCGTGGAGAAGTAGCCGAGGGGAGTGAAATGGGTCATAAGGTAGAGGCGCTTATCTCGCAAGGCAATCTAGTACCAGACGAACTCATCCTCAAGATATTATTTGACCATATCAATAATATCAAGGACTATAAGGGTCTGATCTTGGATGGGTTTCCTCGCACTATTGTACAAGCTAAAGAACTTATCAGAGAGTTCCAGGATAGATCGTGGAAGCTACCGCTCCTTGTAGCACTGGATGTGCCTGAGGGACAACTCATGGAACGTCTGCTGGTTCGGAGCAAAGTATCTGGGCGCTCCGATGACAACGAAGAGACAATCAGCAAACGTTTTCGCGTCTACCGCGAACAATCAGAGCCAATTATCTCCTACTTTGAGGAGCAAGATTACCCTCTCGTCTCTATCAATGGAGAAGGCACTATAGAGGGTATTACCCAAAGGCTAATTGATGGTATTGACAAATACACAAAATAATCATTAGATGGCGGGTAGAGGCACATAAGACAGCCACTACCCGCTACTTTTTTTGCACACAATATATATAAGTAAAGAAAATGGCTGAATCCAACTTTGTAGACTACGTAAAGATAGTATGTCGCTCGGGAAGGGGCGGAGCTGGCTCAAGCCACTTCCGCAGGGAGAAGTATATCCCGAAGGGTGGTCCAGACGGAGGAAATGGAGGTAGAGGCGGACACGTATACATCCGAGGGAACCGCAATTATTGGACGCTTATCCACCTGAGATATGCACGCCACATTTTTGCCACAGATGGGGAGCATGGGTCTAGCAAGAATAGCACTGGCAAGGATGGTCAGGATGTGTATATAGATGTACCACTAGGTACTGTTATCTATGATGCTGAAACAGGCGAATTTGTATGTGAGGTACGTGAGCATGACGAGGTGATTATGCTTCTCCAAGGTGGACTAGGAGGACTAGGTAATACCAACTTCGCCACGCCTACTAACCAGGCTCCACGCTATGCCCAGCCAGGGCAACCAGCAAGGGAGATGACCATAGTCATGCAGCTCAAGATGCTAGCCGATGTAGGACTAGTAGGCTTCCCCAATGCCGGCAAGTCTACCCTCCTTTCCATCGTATCAGCTGCCAAACCCAAGATCGCAGACTACCCATTCACTACCCTAGAGCCTAACCTAGGCATAGTCAATTATCGTGATGGTCGCTCATTTGTTATGGCAGATATCCCTGGTATCATAGAGGGTGCTTCTGATGGCAAGGGGCTAGGTCTTAGATTTCTCAGGCACATTGAGCGCAACTCGGTACTACTCTTCATTGTCCCTGCTGATACAGAAGACATTGCAAAAGAGTATGAGATACTCCTCAATGAGCTAGAGCAATACAACCCAGAGCTCATGGTAAAGAATAAGATACTCGGCATTTCCAAAAGTGACCTTATCGATGCGGAACTACAAGAGATGCTACTCCCTACTCTACCTGAGGGCGTAGAGCATGTGTTCTTCTCGGCTGTCACAGGCAAGGGGGTGCAAGAGCTGAAAGACCTTATATGGAGAAGTATCACGATTAACAACTTCCACGAGGTCAGCCCTATGGTACGCCAGAATATGAATCTAACCCTTGTAGGAAAGGAATTTAAGGAAGATAAGTTCTACTACGAAGAGGAAGACGAGGTAGAGGAGGACGAGTATGACGACAATGCTGGCGGACGAATGCTCGATGAGGATTCATGGGAATAAGTGGGGCATCTCCACTTACCATGGATGATGTACTAGACCTTTCTTCTTCCCATATACTGCTTCCCCATAAGGACAAAACCACTAGGAGCAACTCAGTATTTTTAGTAACTTTGTCCATTGAAGGGGAGTAATATAGAGAATTAACAATTACAAGATCAGGACAAAGCTTATGAAGAAGCTCATGCTTATTGCCCTAGGGGCTTGCCTATTTGGGCTATTTGGAAGTGCAAAGGCACAGACCAATATCCAGTATCATTACATTGTGGGAACCCACTTCTACAACGATCTCAAGGAGCGTAAGGAGCCCACGAGTCTAGTAACCCTAGAGCACTCCTCTGTCGACAAGTGGGGGTGCAACTTTGCATTTGTGGACTTGAATATGGGGAATGGCAATCTGCAAAACGTGTATACTCAGATACACCGTGACACTAAGTTTTGGGATGCACCTATCTTTATCCATACTGAATATAATGGAGGTGTAATGAGGGGCAATGAATTTGCCTTCAACCATTCATTCCTGGGCGGTCTAGCTTGGAAGTATGCTACAGACCAGACCTTTTTGGGCGTGAACATGTCGTACAGATACGATAAAGGATGGGCAAAGCCACATAATATGACCCTCCAGGGTGTCTGGTGCTGGAATAGCTGGAATAGAGTGTTCACAATCAATGGCTTTGCCACCATTAGCACCCAGAGCCTTAAGGGTGTAAATAGTGGTATCCGCTTTATTGCCGAGCCACAGTTCTGGGTGAACCTCAATCAATTTGTGGGTGTAGATGACGACTTCAACCTAAGCCTAGGTACAGAGATTAAGCTGACTTATAGCATGCTTTCTCCGGATCGCTTCTATGCTCTTCCTACAATAGGTGCTAAGTGGACCTTTAAGTAATGCGTAAGCGAAGCCTATACAAACGCCGCAAGCGCTTGATGCGGGTGCACGCCGAAGGATGGACATTCCTTGCGGGTGCCACCCTGCTATTGGTGGGGTCTTTGGTATTCCTATACACGAATATAGATAGCAAGATACCTTTTTGGCTCTGGCTGCCTTGTGTTTCGGTACTACTTGGACTGAGTTTTAACTTCTATCGCTTCCCTAAGCGGAAACAGCAATCCACAGACCCTTGTGCGGTGCTAGCTGCTACGGATGGTCAGATAGTGGCGATTGAGCAGGTATATGAACCTGAGGTCTTGAAGTGTGAGTGCATACAAATCTCCACCTTTATGACTATCTTCAATGTGCATGCACAATGGTTCCCTGTAGCAGGAGAGGTGACTTATACTGCGCATCACGAAGGACGCTTCATGAGCGCTAACCTTCCCAAGAGTAGTGTGGAGAATGAGCGTAGCAGCGTGGTGGTACAAACGGAGAATGGGCACAACATACTGGTGAGACAGATAGCAGGTGCTGTAGCTCGCCGTATTATCACCTATGCAGAAGTGGGTGAGGAGTACGATACAGATGAACCATTGGGGTTCATTAAGTTCGGCTCTCGTGTAGATCTTTTCCTCCCTCTTGGGAGTGACATCAAGGTAGAACTTAACCAGAAGGTATGGGGCAACGAGACCTTGATAGCTATGCTACCCAAGCCCCCACAAGCAGAATGAACATCAAGAAGCATATCCCAAACCTAATCAGTCTCTCAAATTCTCTATTTGGCTCTATTGCTATCTATTATGCACTAGGGCAGAGAGATATATTCGCTGCTATTATCTTTATGATCTTGGCAGCAGTTATGGACTTCTTCGATGGCTTCTCGGCTCGTAAGCTACAAGCCTTCTCTCCCCTAGGGAAAGATATCGACTCTCTCTGTGATGTCATATCTTTTGGCATGGCGCCAGCAGCCATGATGACTGTGGCTTTGGAGTCGATTGGTTTTCCATACCCCATCTTGGCTTTAGTGATAGTGCCTGCCTCGGTGTATCGACTAGCCAAGTTTAACCATGACGATCGCCAAACTGTATCCTTTATAGGGCTTCCTACTCCTGCCAATGCTTTGTTTTTTGCTGGATTAGCGCACCTCACAATCACCAATGCTAATGCCATAAGCGGAGCTCCGTTATCGATTATTTACAAAGTGTATCCTGCGTATGCCGTAGTCATTATCTTGCTTTCATATCTACTCATTAGCGAGATCCCGATGTTTTCTCTGAAAGGCTCCAACACCATGAGTAGAAAAGGGCACTTCATCCGAATCGGACTAGTGGTAGCTGCTGGTATAGTGGGTGTCATTTTCTATAGCTTTACAGGATTGGCTATCGCTCTAACACTCTATCTATTGATTAATCTTTGGGATTACTTTAAGCAGAGAATACCCTAAAATGAAGCGATACTTTTCCCTATACCTACTACTTGCACTCACTCTATTTGTGAGCTGTAAGGAGGAGCAGACTAAGTCTTACGAAGAGCTACTAACGGCGCTCTATACTCCTGAATATGCTACAGGATTTACGATATATAGTCTGGAGGGATACCAAAGTACAATGATTCGGATCACCAATCCTTGGCAAGGCGCAACTGGTGTAGTAATGGATACTTATATCCAAAGGGCAGAAGAACAACCTCCAATAGGCTTCAAGGGACAGGTGATAAAAGCTGATGCCCAACGGATAGTTGCACTCTCAACTACTAATATAGGGATTCTCGAACTCCTTGGGAGAGAAAAGAGAGTAGTAGGGGTGAGCGGTTTACAATATGTATTCAACCCGTGGATTACAGATCCTAAGAACGGAGTAAAGGATTTGGGGGAACAAATCCAGTATGAGACATTGGTGAGCTTACAGCCAGATGTTGTCTTCTGCTATGGCGTAGCAGATGAGCAAAAAATGATGACGGACAAACTGGAGGAGCTAGGGATACCTTATATATATAGTGCAGCATATCTAGAAGGGGAAGTACTAGGAAAGAGTGAGTGGTTGGTGCTATTTGCAGAAATAGAGAACATGAGGGAGGAGGGTACTGTCTTATTCCAAGAGATTGTGCGCAACTACCAAGACGCAAAAGCCCTTACCGCTAATATCCCTGATGAAGATAAGCCTAAGGTGATGCTGAATACACCTTTTAATGACGCATGGGTACTTCCACCGAAAAAGAGTACGACAACAACACTTATGAGGGATGCAGGGGCGGAACCATTCTTTGGTGAAAAAGAGGTCGGGGATGTCTCTCAGATAGGAATGGAGGAAGCCTTTACAATGCTTAGAGAGGCGGACTTCTGGATAGGGCTTGGACACACTACAAAGAAGTATTCGGAGCTCGCTCCTGCCCTCAGAGCGCATGCTTCGGAGATAAGACCGATACAGCTCGATCATTTGTATAATAATAATGCTATTACAACTCCTGGCGGAGGTTCGGCATACTACCAAGAGGGGATTGTGCGCCCAGACCTTATCCTCAGAGATCTGATAGAAATCTTTTATCCTGAACTACAAGAGCACGAACTACACTTTTACCGCCACATCCCAGTAGAATAATGAGACACAATCGCAGATACTTCACTCTCGTATTACTCAGCGTATTACTGGTAATCCTATTTATCACCGATCTATTGGTAGGAGACGTGCTGTATTCACCTTCAGAAGTATGGCAAGCCCTTATTGGGAAGGGCGACCTAGGAACACAACACATCATCACGCAAATCAGAAGCACTAGAGTATTTGTAGCAATACTCATAGGGGTAGCACTCCCCGTTTGTGGACTGATGATGCAGACCATCTTCCAAAACCCGCTTGCCGATCCTTATATACTAGGAGTAAGCTCTGGTACTGGCTTGGGTGTGGCGTTGTTCTTCTTAGGGATACCTCTGTTTGATATAGCCGTGCCACAGTGGGTTTTAGACTTTGGGATTCTAGGTGCAGGGTGGATTGGTGCTGCAATAGTGCTCTTCTTGATACTCGCTTTAAGCCGGAAGATACAGAACATCTTTGGGGTACTCATAATAGGTGTTATGCTCAGCTACATCGTAAGCTCAATTATACAGATACTACAGTACTACTCCAGCGCAGAACAGCTACAACTCTTCACTCTTTGGAATCTTGGATCGCTCTCCAATATCACGAGAGGGCACCTAAATATTATGGTACCAATCCTAATAATTGGAGTGATGCTCTCTATCCTCTCCATCAAATCACTGAACCTACAGCTACTTGGTGATGAATATGCCCAGACTATGGGTATGAATATTAAGCGCACTCGGACAATTGTATTCGGATCCACTACTCTTATGACAGGGACGGTAACCGCATACTGCGGGCCCATTAGCTTTATAGGTTTAGCTGTTCCTCATGCTACGCGATATCTATTCCGCACGTCGGATCATGCTGTATTACTACCCAGTACTATGCTGGTTGGGGCTAGTGCAATGCTCCTTTGTGACATCATAGCCAAGCTATTAGTGATTCCAATCAATTCGGTAACGGCTCTATTGAGTATCCCGATTATCCTCAAAGTCATCCTCCAACAACTCTCTCGCAGATGAAGCTCCTACTTAATCATATTTCGGCAGGTTATGACCGCCCTCTTGTGAAAGATGGAAACACGATGATAGAGGGGGGACAATTGGTGGCGCTACTTGGGAGGAATGGAGCTGGCAAGAGCACGCTGATACGTCATATTGCTGGGCTATTGCCTCTACTCTCGGGGGAAGTACTGGTAGGCGAAAAGGCAATACACAAGATGGACGAAAGGGAGAGAGCCAAACTAATTAGTGTAGTATCAACAAGGAAAAGCCGCGTACCACAACTCTCAGCAGCAGAGGTGGTAGGACTTGGGAGAAGCCCATATACCAACCTCATGGGCAAGCTCTCGGCAAATGATCGGGCTGCAGTACGTGAAGCTTTGGAACTCGTGGGTATCAGCCACCTATCAGATAGGTATGTAGACCAAATCAGCGATGGAGAGAACCAGAGGGTAATGATAGCTCGAGCTCTAGCTCAGGATACTCCTGTCATCCTATTAGACGAACCTACGGCTTTTCTCGACCTGCCCAATCGATACGACCTAGCCCTCCTACTGAAGCGACTGACCAAAGAGCGGAACAAGATTATCATATTCAGCACCCACGACCTAGACGTTGCCTTTCAACTTTGTGATCGTCTAATGCTAATACAGAATCATGAACTCATTACCCTCCCAACAGAGGAGATGAAGTCATCAGGATTAATCGAAGCGTTATTCAGCTCCGAACAAGTTCAGTTAGACCCACATACAGGCGCAGTACACCTTCGGCAGATATAAACAAGTCTGTAACATCAAAGCAATATATTGGGATAGGTCAGTTTATTTATCTAATTTTGTAGCTGATAAAATTGAAATTGCTAAAGATGCTTAATAGTAAGTATATATAGTTGTATGAGTGCAAAAAAGATCTTGGTAACTGGTGGTATGGGCTATATAGGCAGCCATACTACCGTGGAACTACAAGCTGCAGGCTACGAGGTAATCATTGTGGATAACCTCTCGAATTCCAACCGCGATGTTCTGAGTGGTATCACAGCTATCTCAGGAACCGAACCACTATTCTATGAAGTGGATTGTAACGACAAAGCAGCAATGCGCAAGATCTATGCAGAGCATCGACCAGCAGGTATTATTCACTTTGCAGCAAGTAAGGCCGTGGGAGAATCGGTAGAGAAACCACTCCTGTACTACCGCAATAATCTACTTTCGCTAATAGTTCAGCTAGAACTCATGCAAGAGTACGACACCAAAGGCATTGTATTCTCATCGTCTTGTACCGTATATGGTCAGCCAGAGAAGCTACCAGTAACCGAGGACGCTCCTATACTCCCCGCTATGTCGCCATATGGCAATACTAAGCAGGTCAATGAGGAGATTATCCGAGATACCATACATGCAGGTGCCCCATACAAAGCTATCCTTCTAAGATACTTCAACCCTATTGGTGCTCACCCCACTGCAGAGATTGGCGAGCTACCATTAGGAGTCCCACAGAACCTTATTCCTTACCTCACACAAACAGCGGCGGGGATACGTAAAGAGCTTACCGTGTTTGGTGATGACTACAACACCCCTGATGGCTCATGTATCCGCGACTACATCCATGTAGTAGACCTTGCCAAGGCACATGTCGTAGCTATGGATCGTATGCTGGAAGGGAAGAGCCTAGAGCCATTGGAGGTATTTAATATCGGTACAGGGCGTGGCAATAGCGTACTAGAGCTAATTCACACCTTCGAAGAAGCCACAGGGGTGAAGGTTCCTCACAAGATTGGACCAAGGCGAGAGGGCGATATTGAGCAAGTATGGGCAGACCCTAAGAAAGCCAATGAAGTCCTAGGTTGGAGTACGAAAAGCACTCTTGCACAGGCGCTCAAGAGTGCTTGGGACTGGCAACTCAAGGTAACTCCTAAAGAGAACAAATAAACAAAACCAAACTTATATAATACGTATATATTAAAATGAAACCAAATGATTTTGCGGTCTTTTCTGGCACCAATAGTCTATACCTTGCCGAGGAGATATGTCGCAGCTTGGGATGTGAACTAGGTCAGATGCGTGTAGACCGTTTTGCGGACGGTGAGTTTGCGGTCTACTACGAAGAGTCTATTAGAGGCAAGGATGTATTCCTAGTACAATCTACTATGCCAACGACAGACAACATCATGGAACTTCTCCTGATGATTGATGCGGCAAAGAGGGCTAGTGCGCACTACATTACTGCTGTTATCCCATACTTTGGCTGGGCAAGACAAGACCGCAAAGACAAGCCACGTGTATCTATCGGGGCAAAGCTCATCGCAGACCTTCTACAGACAGCAGGTATTTCTCGTCTGATTACTATGGATCTCCATGCCGATCAGATCCAAGGCTTCTTTAATCTGCCTGTGGACCACCTCTACGCTTCCAATCTCTTCTTGGATTATGTAAAGCAGTTGATGAACCAAGGCGAGATATCACACGAGAACCTCGTGATGGCAACTCCAGACGTAGGTGGTACCAAACGTGCTAATTCCTATGCAAAGGCTCTAGGAGTGCCTCTAGTAATCTGCCACAAACTTCGTCTACGTGCCAACGTTGTCGCAGAGATGCGCATTATTGGTGACGTAGAGGGTAAAGATGTCCTCCTTGTGGATGATATCGTAGATACCGCAGGTACTATGACAAAGGCTGCAAACCTTATGATTGAGAATGGCGCTCGCTCTGTACGTGCACTCGCAAGCCATCCAGTGATGAGTGATCCTGCAACCACAAGAATTGAGCAAAGCGAACTCAAGGAGATGATATTCACCAACTCTATCCCATACAAGAAGGGTGGAAAGAATATCAAGTGCCTATCAGTGGCACCTATGTTTGCTGAGGCGATCCGCCGTGTAGTAGAGCACGAGTCTATTAGCGATCTGTACGATATCTAATAGAATATTATTACATATTTTCAGATGAAAGAGAGACTGTACCCAACACACGATGAGGGGCACTTGTCTCTCTTTCGTCGTTTATTGCTCGATTGGTTTGACCAATATGGGCGAACACTCCCTTGGCGAGGGATCGATGACCCTTATCGTATTTGGGTGTCAGAGATCATACTCCAGCAAACCCAAGTAGTACAAGGCTGGGACTACTATAAGCGCTTTATAGAGGCGTATCCTGACGTAGTAGCACTAGCCAATGCTCGAGACGAGGACGTACTCTTCCTTTGGGAAGGATTGGGGTACTACTCTAGAGCCCACAATATGCTAGCAGCAGCAAGACAAATAGTGGCGCAACATGGTGGGTCATTCCCAAGAAACGAGAAAGAAGTCTCTGCACTCAAAGGGATAGGACCCTACACCACTGCGGCTATCATGAGTATCGCATACAACTACCCTCTTGCAGTCGTAGATGGTAACGTTTATCGGGTGCTCTCGAGAGTAGACGCGACAGAAGTACCCATCGATACTACCCAAGGGCAGAAATATTATAGTGCACTAGCAGCGGAGTATTTAGACGGCACTCAACCAGGGAAGTACAATCAAGCAGTGATGGATTTGGGAGCCATGATCTGTACTCCTCGCGCACCCAAGTGCCAAGAGTGCCCAATAGGTTCCCTATGCAATAGCAAAGGAAATAGGGAACTCATAGAACTCCTTCCCATCAAATCCAAGAAATTAGTTGTGAATAATCGCTATCTAGACTACTTTCTCCTCCTCGATGGAGATAACTTTTGGATTGAACAGAGAGATAAAAGAGGTATATGGAAAGGACTCTACCAATTCCCCCTTATAGAGAGCACAGAGCACACAATGAGCGAAGAAGAGATACAGGAGCACCTAAAGGGAAAGTGGAGACTACAAAAGACCTTCGACCTAAAGCCTCATAGGCTCACACACCGGTTACTCCATATTCGCATCCACCTATGCTATGCCATAGAGACCACTTCCCTACCCTCTCCCTACTTATCGATGCCACTCTCTAAGCATACTACACTTGCCTTTCCTAAGCCTCTCCGACAATTCCTAGACCACCACTTCCAATACTAAGGATAAGAGAAAAGGTGTATCGATAGCAAACCCACCATCGATACACCCTCTATTACTCTATCTAGCGTTCCGTTACAACATCACTATTTCATGTGTAAACGGCACATTTGCCTTGTGGAATAGGAGACCAACGGGGCAATAACGCTCAGTAGTATCAAGA
>NZ_JADRGN010000051.1:0-11999 GCF_018206105.1 Porphyromonas levii | reverse complement strand
CTTTTTGTATACTTTACTGGTTATTGACCACAGTCATTCTCAGATTTCACTGAAGAATGCTTCATCTTCTTTCCACTTTACTTATGGTTAAATTACAGTCGTTATTAAGTAAATCGCTATATTTGTACCCTATTCTATAACTTTATATGCTTTTACTATGAGTCTACTTAATATGATTTTGGGAAATGTTTCGGAGGTTGATGCCGAGTCTTTAGAGCGCGACTTTGGTCCATTGCTTTGTGAAGGAGAGAGGATTGAACGTGCTTACAAGTTGGTTCGAGACAAATGGGTATTTACTAATAAGCGACTGATTCTGCAGAATGTACAAGGTGTCACTGGGAAGAAGGTAGAGTACCATACAATTCCCTATCGCTCTATTGTACATTATTCTATAGAGAATGCGGGTACTTTTGATATGGATGCTGAGCTGAAGCTATGGGTGCGAGGATTTGATGCTCCGATTGTCCAGAACTTTAGTAAGAATTCGAATCTTAGGGAGTTGCAACAGGTGCTTGCTAACTACGTGCTTTAGTGATTATTTTTTAGCGCTAGTATAATAAAGGGATGTCCAACTTAGGTTGGACATCCCTTTATTATACTATTCTGTATCCTTTACTTGATGAGAGACATAAATTCTTCACGAGTCTTAATATTGTCGAAGACCCCAGTGAAGTCCGATGTTGTAGTGGTTGAGCCTTCTTTCTGTACACCACGCATCTGCATGCACATGTGTTGAGCTTCTATTACGACCATCACGCCTAGTGGTTTCAGGGTATCTTGGATACACTCTTTGATCTGAGTGGTTAGGCGCTCTTGTACTTGTAAGCGGCGGGAGAGTATATTCACCACGCGTGGGAGCTTGCTCAGACCAGTAATGTATTTATTGGGGATATACGCAATGTGTACTTTGCCAAAGAAGGGGAGCATATGGTGCTCACACATTGAGTAAAAACCGATGTCCTTGACAATCACCATCTGTTTGTAATCTTCACGGAACTTAGCCGACTCTAGTACAGCTGCGGGGTCTTGGCTATATCCTTGGGTAAGGAAACGTAGGGCTCTTGCCACACGTTCGGGCGTCTTGAGTAGTCCTTCACGCTCTGGATCCTCTCCGATAAGCTGTATAATCTCCTTATTGTGTGCAGCGAGCTCCGCAATAAGTGCGTTCTCTTCTGCCTCGTCAATATGTTCAGTAAAATATGGGTTGTTGTGGTGTGACATAGTCCGTTATTGCTTTGGAACCTTAATCTGTGAACGTACAATGTACATTTCTCTCGAGAATGCAGGGAATGCTTTTCTGAGTTCTTGGAGTGTTTGTTGCGCTTCTTCTCTCTCTATGAAGTTGCCTACCCTAAGGCGCCAAAATGGCGCATCGTACTCTACTACGGGCATTAGCTCTGGGTATAGGGCATTGATTTGCTTTTCTCTTGCCGAGGCTATCCCTCTACTATTTGCGAGATTCCCGCTATATGCTTGGATCTTATACCCACGCAGGATGGCATAGCCACCGATCACCCGTGCGTTGTCCAGGGGATTGGCTTTCTTGCCGATTAGTTCTTGAATCGCTGGAGACTGTGTAATTAAAATCACCCCAGTGCCAGGCTTATCCTGCTGGAGCACATCCAAAATACTCGGCTTTGTGTCCTGTGCCAAAACGGTTGTAGAACTAAGCATAAGCATGCCCAGTCCAACCCAGCTAAATATCTTGTTCAATGCTTTCATAATGCAAAGATAACAAATAAGTTGTTTGATTAGTCAGTTTTGAGTAGCTTTGAGATATTATACAGATAATTAGACTTTATGATATGAAGTATTTGAAGATTTCTATGCCACGTCCTGCCGAGGATTGGTTACAGGATATATTGGTTCAGAGGCTCGGAGATATAGGGTTCGACTCATTTAGCGAGGAGGACGGTCAATTGCTCTGCTATGTGCCTAAGGATAGTTATGATGAACAGGCATTGGTGACCGTACTCGAGGAAGAAGAGTTTTCTGAGCTAGATCACGCTTTCACTGTGACTGTGGAAGAAGATCGCAATTGGAACGAAGAGTGGGAGAGGCACTACTTTGAGCCTGTTGAGATCATCGAGGGAGAGCTAGCGGTGAGAGCTTCCTTCCATAAGCCTGTGGAAGGTGTTAGGCACGAGATAATTATTGACCCTAAGATGGCGTTTGGTACCGGTAACCATGCTACAACCCAAGCGATGCTAACGCTCTTAGGGCAGATTAATCTTGAGGGTGCTACTGTAATCGACATGGGTTGCGGTAGTGGGATCTTGGGTATCTACGCTATGATGCGAGGTTCTTCTAAGTGTGTGAGTATCGATATCGATGAGTGGAGCGTGGCTAATACCAAAGAGAATGCCAAGGTTAACGGGGTGGAGCTCACTGTAATTCAGGGTGATGCTTCAGCCCTCAAAAAGATTCCAAGATCGGATATCTTCCTCGCTAATATTAATAGGAATATCATCCTCAACGACCTTGATCAGTACGTGACCCGTATGCACCCTTATGGCGTTATGCTTTTGAGTGGCTTCCTTGCGGATGACTTACCTCAGATTATGGATGCTGTCACGAAGTACAACCTTAGCGTACTTGGTCATCTAGAGATGCCTGGTGGTTGGGTAGCTGTGCGTGTAGTGAATCAGAATGCATAATATACAATACTCGTGTAAATATCTTTAATTCCTTCTGCGGATTACCCCATTGGTAGCGTAATATATGTGAATTTATGGGGTAGCGGAAGCAGAAAATATGATGAGTTTTGTTTGTTTGAAGAAAAACTCGTAGTTTTGTGGCGATTTAATCATTACATATTTTATATTTATCGAAAATGAAGAAGATTAGTTTACTACTAGTAGCGTGCGCTACACTCCTTTTCGCTTCATGCGAGAGCAAGGAGTCTAATAATTCTGAGGAGCAAGCAGCTGTTGAGACTGAGACTACCGAGGTAGTTGCTGAGACTCCTAGCTACGTTGGCTCATACGAGGGTACTCTTCCATGTGCAGACTGCAGTGGTATCTTGACTAAGCTCACTGTACGTGAGGATACTACTTACGACCTTTCTACTGAGTACCTTGGTAAGAAGGATGATAAGTTTGAGGAGAGTGGTGTTTACGAGCTCAATGGCGATCTTATCGTACTTATCACTCCATCATCTGGCGAGAAGACTTACTACAAGATTCTTGAGAACTCAGTTGCTCTAGTTGATTCTACAGGTGTTCTTAACACTGGTGAGCTAGCCGACAAGTATATCCTTACTAAGATTGCTCAGTAAGTAGCGACTTTTAGATGTAAAAGGAGGGCGTACCATGACTATTGGTACGCTCTCTTTCTTTTGGTCTTATAGAGAGCGTTGCTATGCTTACTCTATAGCTGTAGGATAAAAAAAGGCTACACCACTAAGAAGTGATGTAGCCTAATCTTGCTTAATAGAATTAGCTTACTTTGCCTCATCTGCTACCTCCTGAACTGCCTCAGTAGCCTCAGTAGCCAAGCTGTCAACAGTCTCAACAGCAGCATCAGCAGCCTGCTCTACAGTAGCCTCAGCCTCGTTAGCTACATTCTCGATAGCCTCAGTAGCGTTTTGCTCCTCGTTAGACTTAGTCTCACATGAAGTGAAAGCTAGGGCAGCAACAAGCGCGATAGATGCAATAAAAAACTTCTTCATACTTCTAAAATCAATAAATGTTGTGATAAATTAATCGCTTTTGTCCTTGCGAATATATTAGTTCGTCTTATACTTTAGCCCTTCCAGCACCTTAAGCTCCTTATTGGCTTTGACAATCTTATCTTTGAGCCCCTCCTTGTAGTTCGCATACTTTTGCGCCAGCGTCGCATCCGAGAGTGCCAACATCTGCACCGCAAGTAGTGCTGCATTAAGAGAAGCATTGATACCCACCGTTGCCACAGGCACACCAGGAGGCATCTGCACTATTGCTAGAAGGGCATCCATACCCTCCAAGCTCGCTTTCATAGGCACACCAATCACAGGGAGAGTGGTAGTCGCTGCTATCACACCACAAAGGTGGGCTGCCATCCCTGCTGCTGCAATAATCACCTTTATCCCTCTGCCCTCAGCTTGTGAAGCAAAAGCTTCCACTTCATTAGGCGTTCTGTGTGCCGATAGAGCATGTACCTCATAGGGTACCTCCATTTGCTCTAGTAGGTCTATAGCCTTCTGCATTACTGGGAGGTCGCTAGTACTTCCCATGATAATGCTAACCAGCGGTTGAAGAGACATTGATATAGATTACTTCTGGATGAGTGTCTGATACTCAGCTGCGCTTAGGAATTCTCCTAAATCATTAGCATCAGCTACAGTCACCTTTGCAATCCAGCCCTTGCCATAAGGGTCGCTATTCACTAGCTCAGGGGCATCTGCAAGCTCCTCATTTACCTCATCAACAGTAAGGGTAACAGGAGTCAATAGGTCAGAAACCGTCTTCACTGCCTCGATAGAGCCAAAAGCCTCACCGGCCTTGATCTCCTCACCGATATTGTCCTCTACATCTACATATACAATCTCACCTAGCTCGCTCTGAGCAAACTCAGTGATACCTACAGTTGCCTTATCTCCTTCAAATAGGAACCACTCGTGATCCCTAGTGTACTTTAAATTCTCTGGAAAAGTCATAATCCGTATATTTTAGTGTTTGTTATTTATACTTTCTCAAATTCGCCACAAATCTACCAATCTTTTCTTAATCGTGCAATAGGGATACCCATGCTATCCCTATATTTAGCAATCGTACGCCTCGCAACATCAAATCCATGAGATTTTAACTGGTGTTTGAGGGTTTCGTCCGATAGCGGCGCTTGCTTATCTTCCTCCTCTATCAGCCGTTTCAGGAGCTCTTTTACCGATCGTGTCGTCACCTCCTCGCCGTCATCACGCGTGATACCTTCCGAGAAGAGCTGTTTGATAGGAAAAATACCGAAGTCCGTTTGCACATACTTTGTGCTTGTTACCCTTGAGATCGTACTTACATCATAGCCGACCCTATCGGCGATATCTTGCAGAATCATAGGCCGGAGTAGCGAGATATCACCAGAGAGGAAATAATCGCGCTGCAACTCTACAATCGCCATCATCGTGGTAATCATTGTATTATTGCGCTGCTTAATCATCTCCACAAAGCCTCGGGCATCCGATAGCTTTTGCTTCACAAATTGGTTTACCTCTCGTTCCTGAGCCGACTTTGTCCCTTCCCCATCCGTGTACTCCTTCAGTTGCTCTTCGAACTCTCGGCTCACGCGCACCTCAGGGATGTCACCATTATTGAGCGTAACCATCAGTTCGCCATCCCGTTCTGTTACCTCAAAGTCGGGGATAACCGTCATCAGGCTATCCTGTAGTTTACTCGAAAAGTCTAGTCCTGGGCTAGGGTTGAGGTTCGTGATAATCTGGATGGCTCTCATGAGTAGATCTTCCTCTACTCCTAACTTCTCTGCCAACTTCTGGAGCTGTTTTTTCGATAGTTCCTCGAAGTGCTTCTCTATCAGTTGCTTGGCGAGCACCACCTCGGGTGTAGGCTTGCGCCGTTTCAGCTGGAGTAGGAGGCATTCATTCAGCGACCTTGCTCCTACGCCAGCAGGCTCCAGCCCTTGAATAATATCCAAGAGGTACTCCAGCTGTTCCACAGGCGCATCTACCCCTTGGTAGATAGCGAGGTCGTCTGAAATACCTTGGAGTGAACGCCTCAGGTAACCATCCTCATCCAGGCTACCAACTAAGAATGAGGCAATCCCTTGTTCCTCACTATTGAGAGGCGTGAGGGGAAGTTGCCCATTCAGCATCTCTTGGAGGCTCTGCTCCTCCGCAAAAGGAATCTCCGAAGCCGACTTCTGACCCTCGTAATAGCGCCTTAGTGTGGTCTCTGGCACATCGTCTATGTCGGCATAGTCACCTATGGACAGCTCCTCGGCAGAGAGCCCATCCCCCATGTCTATCTCCTCACCCTCGGTCATAGGCTCCTCCGAAGAACCTTCCTCGAGCGCAGGGTTTTCTATCAGCTCCTGCTTCACCTTCTCGGCTAGCTCCGCATGCGGAAGCATCACCATATTCATCACTTGGATTTGCCAAGTAGAGAGATTCTGTGATAGCTTTTGCTTTAGTTGGCTACTACCTCCTTTGTCCGACATACACAATATATATGAGTTAGATTTCTGCCACCACTTGGGCGAGACGTTCTCCGATACCTATCGTATAACCCTGCGACATAAATACCACCCTATTAAAGGTATCTGCGATGACCACCAAAGGTTTATCGATGCGACTACCCAGTTCATTGCCAGTCATGATCGTCTGCTCAATGCCCTGTGTATCCTTGCCCCATGTAGCTTGTGGTAGCAGTGCCTGCAGCTCTGGAGTAGGAGCGTTCGCTAGTACAATCGTTGGGAGGGGCAGTTTGCCCTCCTTATTCACAAGTGCCTGCATATCCCTCAGGATATGGTCTGTAGGCTCATGATGTGCCCGTCCGATAACCAGTACATAGTAGCCTCTGCCCGTGGTGCTAATGATGGACTTCTCCGCCTGTGTCGCTAAGTCGTAGTAGAGCGCTTCGGCATTGAGGTTGCCAATCACGCTCACTGCCATCTCGTCGCGGTCAAATATCAGTGGACTTATCTCGCCACAAGTCTGTTTGCGGAATCCCAACAACACTGTACCATCTGCCAGACGGGTACCCGTGATGATATAATTCTTATCGTAGAGAAGTGAAGCCCCCGACACCTCGTTGTATGGTGTCTGCCAGTCGAACCCGTAAGTGGTCAGCTGTCCATCGTTATCTACGTAGCCCACCGAGAAGTTGGTCTCATACTTAGGGGTCTTCAGGTAGCCCTCACTCTTGTAGCTGAGCCTTAGCGCACAGTCTGCACTTACTACCTCCTTCTCATTCTTTTGTAGGAAAGGCAAAATCTGTGTCTTGCCCTGCTCGTCCTTATATACAATTACACCATTAGCGGTATCATACTTAGCCGAAATCCCAGCCGTGCGTAGTAGTCGTACCACCAGTACTGTAAGGCTTCGGGTATCGCCCATCTTGTAGGTCCAGACCGATGCTGGGCTCATCACGATACGATTAGGATTGTATAGCTCATCTATCTTGAAGCCCTCTACAGTCGTAGCAATAGCCTTTGCTCGCTCAGCTATGGAGCGCTGCTCCCACTGTATGGTATCGGCTAGCTCCTTAACCGCTGCAGATAGCTGATCCTTCACAGGGTAGAGGTGTTCGAGCATTACTCTTGGGCAAATCAGGTCTGCATCTTTCCACTGCTCGGGAGAGAGGTTGCGCTCTAAGGCATCATTGAGTACCTGAATATCCACATCGTGAAGATCCTTCTCCATCAGTGAAGCAAGTAAAAGCACCGCCTCAGTTGCCTTGTCGTGGTTGGCGGCAGCACGGAGGAAGTCGGTAATCTCTTTGTGGTACCCACGGGTATTAGGGTACAAAGTGATCAGTTTATTCCGAGCATCCCCCGAGAGCTTCAGTTCATCGGCAAGTGCCTTAGCGCTCTCCTCTGTAGGAAAAGTCTCGGTGTAGGCATTACGAATAGCGTTGTTCTCTGTCATTCGGGCATTGTTGGCAGCCTCCATCTCCTCCGTTATTCCCTTGTCTGGAATCCGCTCCACAGGAGGTGTAATGCGTAGGTGCTGTTCGGCAGGGATATTTTCCCATGTGTCTAAGGTAAGCTCAATCGTGCCACCTCCTTCTTTATTGGATAGCAAGCCCATCGCCATCTCCTCGGGGTTGCGACTTGCTACTACCACTATATCGCCATAGCCGAGTTTTACCGAAGCCTCGCCCAGTCTGTTGGTTGTCCTCGTTACCGCAGGATACAGGTCAGAGTAGTTGTAGATTCTAAACGTCACCTTCACCCCCTCAGCTGGTTTGCCATCCTTACCCATCACCTTTACCATTGCAGGTGCGGTAGGGATATAGTTCTCCGACACATTCAGCTCCGTCATACACTTGTCCTCACCGAGCCATTCTTCCTCGCCACTATACGGACCGAAAGCCCTCGTGTGTAGGAGCATCGCTCTCATTACAGGCGCATCGAACCACGCATTGTCCAGAACTGGGGCTGGTTCGCTGGCTCCCATATAGTGCCATGTACCATCGACCCAAGCCTCTACCCAAGCATGGTTGTCGTCCGTATGTGCCCACCTAGGGGTGTATACCTGCCTTGCAGGGATGCCCACGGTGCGGAGAACTGCAGCGAAGAAGGTACTTTGCTCACCACATCTGCCCAGCGCATTTCTCAGCGTGGCAAGAGGAGATGAGGTGCGCCCATCGCTAGGCGCATAGGTGATATGCTGGTGGGTCCAGTGGTTCAGCTCTAGCACCGCTTGCTCCATGGTCATATCCTTCACGAGGTCGCGAAGCTCTTCGTAGTACGCCACTCGGAAGTTGTCCAGGATTTCGTTGTTGATTCTCAGGGGGAGCACAAAGGCACGCCACTGCTCTAGTGGTACCTCCTTGCCCCATGGCAATTCCTCCCTTGCCTTGAGCGCTATACGGATATTCTCTAGGTGAAACTCCGGTGTCTGGTCTATGATATCGGGCGCATAAGAATAGGCATAAATCCACTTCATCGCTGCCAGCTCGTTGTCGCTCAGATTATCGCCAAAGACAGGGGCTGGGATTCCGAGATAATCCACTTTCTCTTGCAGAGCTTTCTCTGCACTCCTTACCACATCACTCGGAAATAGCACCTCTTTCTGTTCCCCCTTGCTACTGCAGGCGGCGACAAGTAGTGCTACCATTACTCCTAAAATACCTATTATCCTTTTCATACCAATACCTACTGTATATTATATAACTGTCCAAATTTACCCATTTTTTGGATAATGGGAGGGTGAAGGCTTTTCAATCCTATGAGAGCCGACTCTATCCCATTGTTTCTCACATTAATAGATTCTCTCTATATGGCTATAGGGCATCTCTATTGATATATTGTGGGGTGTCGGAATTCTTTGTATATTTGAGCTGGTTTTGAGATATGTATGACTGGAGATTAATATAATGACTATGGATAGAAGCTACAATATAGGGAGTGAATTCGAGAAGGAGCTAGTAGGACTACAGTCCAATATGTACAGTTTCGCGCTTTCACTGACTGCTGACCACACCAATGCTGAAGACCTTATGCAGGAGACCTCTCTCCGTGTCCTCAATAATAAGGAAAAGTATCGGCCCAATACCAACTTCAAAGGATGGGTATTTACCGTGATGCGCAATCTATTCATCAATAACTATCACCGTGGTGTACGTACTCAGAACATTATCGATGACTCTGCCGACTTGAGCTACCTCGGTGCTCAGCAAGATACCGAAGGGCTAGGGACGCCCGACCATGAGCTGAGCCTCAAGGAAATCAATAAGGCTATCGAGTCGCTCGAGGATACCTATCAGATACCATTCTCTATGTACCTCGCTGGTTTTAAGTATAAGGAGATTGCCGAGCAGTTGGACTTGCCTATCGGTACCGTCAAGAGTCGCATCTTCTTTGCACGTAAGCAGCTACAGGAACAGCTTCGCGACTTCCAATGATGCGGAAAGAACGTTAGGGAGTGAGGTTTTGTCGTGTTTTTTGCCATGATGAGTAGGTAAATTGTACCTCGACCACAATATTATCGTTCACTCGAGCCTAAAAAGTGGTCATATTGAATATTATTGGTACATTTGTGCCGAAAAGGGAAATGGACGGGGAGGACTAGTATGCGGTTTGGTCATAGTAATGATATACGGACGGTGGTATTGTGCCAACAATACGACTTAGTCTGAACGGTAGTAAGGGTAGGCAAGAGCCCTTGCTCGGGTGTAGCTTTGGCTATGCTCGTTATTTGGGATTTTAAATGATGATTGCAGTCACCTCGACGTCTAGAAGACGTCGGGGTGATTATTTTTTGCCCTCTTTCCAACCGTTCTTGGCGCTCACGGATTTGTCGATATACGAAAACTCCTCCACTGAGTATCCTTGAGTACTCGGTGGAGGAGTTCGTGGTATAAGCAGCTAGGGCTACTAGTAGTCTCTCCGTCGTGCCTGATCTAGCTCCCGTTTTAGGTCACGCTCCTTCATATCGTGTCGCTTATCGTATTGCTTCTTCCCTCGAGCGATGCCTATCTCTAGCTTGGCAAGCCCGTTTGCATTGATATAGAGCTTCAAAGGTACAATAGTGAGCCCCGTATTCTTAACCGCTTCGGCAAGCTCTCGGATTTCCTTGCGATTGAGGAGCAACTTGCGGTCGCGGCGTGCCACGTGGTTATTGTAGCTCCCATAGAAGTACTCAGCAATATAGACATTCTTCGCCCACACCTCTCTATTGTGCACAATACAAAAGGTGTCAACAAGCGAAGCCTTTCCTAAGCGCAACGACTTAATCTCGGTGCCTACCAGCACTATCCCAGCTGTGTAGGTATCGAGTATCTCATAGTCGTGAGTCGCGCGTCGGTTCTTAATCAGCACCTTGCCACCGATCTTTGCCTTATCTTTTTTCTTTGCCATAACTACCTACAAAGATACTATTTTCCCCGAATAGATGATTTCTAGAGGGCGATAATTTGAGCCACATCATGGCACGAAGTACATTCAAGACACTCTTTTATGTCAATCGCTCCAAAGAGAAAAAGAACGGCAAATGCCCGATTATGGGGCGTATCACCATAGACGGTGAGCAGGTGCAATACAGTACGGGAAAGGAAACCGCTCCCGAACTTTGGGACAGTCGTACGGGACGGTGCAAAGGAATAGGCGAAGAAACAAAAGATGCCAGACGGCAGATGCGCCACCTGTCCAAGATGGGACAGATGGCATATCAGGATATCTAATTCCGAAGACCAGCAGAAACTTATCAGGCTATACCGCAAGTCGGGAGCCAAGACAAAAAGCGACTATGTCCGAGCAAGGCTTTTGGGAGATTCTTTTAAGGTTGTCGTAGAAAACCCCTCGGCAGCCCCTTACTTAGAGAGGCTCACGAAAATCGTTGCCTTGACGAATAAGATAGGTGTACTTTACAATGAAATCGTGAAAATCCTCAACGCTTACCATTCTGTCACCACTGCTCAACGAATGCTCGGCAAACTCGAAACCTATTCCCAAACTCTCATCAGGCTGCAACATCAAGCGATTATTCTAACGATTAGAGTTCAAGCAAAGAAGGCTACCAAGTAATTACCTTGTCTACAATAGCCTGCTGTTCACTGGCAGTGCGACGCAAATAAATACGAGTGGTTTCAATGCTTTCGTGTCCCATGAGGTCTGCCAACAGTGCTATATCATTGAAAGCCTCCAAAAAATTCTTGGCGTACCTGTGGCGGAAGGAATGAGGGTGCATTACCTTGGGATTGATACCCCATCGATGGGCGAAGCATTGCAATTTGTGCCTAATAGCTCGTGGAGTAATCTGCTTACCGTGTTTGTCTAAAAATAAATACCCCAACTCTATATTGGATCGCTCCAACCATGTTTTAGTCTCTATGCAGAGGTCTTGAGGAATGAAAATTCGACGAACCTTTCCTCCCTTGGTGTACAGGTCAAAGTAACCAGATCTCACATGCTCAACCTTGAATTGCACAAGTTCACTCACTCTAGCTCCCGTAGCTCCTAAGAAACGAACAAGGAAATACCACACTTCCTCCTTCTCTTCTGCTTTGAGTTTTGCCTTGAGGTACTGGTAGTCCGCATTGCTAATCACATTTTCGAGATAAGTCCTCTGTTGTATTTTAAGAGACTTGAGGCGAAGACGAGGTTTCCCGATAAACTCCAAGTACTTGTTGATCGCCTGAATGCGTAGATTTACGGTCTTTGGCTTAAATCGCTCTATTTGCTCCGCTTTGTAAAGCAAAAGGTTTTCCCGATTGAAGCAAGGATACTTCCGTCCAAAGTCTTCCACGGCATATAGGTAAGCTGTAATTGTATTGTCCGATAGTTCTTCTTTCTTGAGTTGTTGTCTGAATGATTTTACCATATTACTATTACTTGATTTTGTATTTAAG
>NZ_JADRGN010000006.1:0-79323 GCF_018206105.1 Porphyromonas levii | reverse complement strand
TATCATTCCCTCCTTATTCCCCATAAATCCAGCGACAAAGATACACACATATTTGTAAACACCAAAATCAACACGAGAACCACACAATACAAAATTAGCAAAACGCACTTCAGATCAATAGTTGATCACACTGTTAACATATCACAATCTCATAATACTATAGCCCATAGTGTATAAATAATCCTCACATATACTATAAGAGGTTAACCCCTAAGACACGACACTTGCCACGTAATCATTCTCTCTCATGTTGCGACTACGCTGAAAGAGATATGCGGTGGCTTGGCGTAAAATTGGTAAATTTGTGACTCATTACACACCTATATTATAGATATGATGGATAAGGAATTGTACCAAATGAGGGGGGTATCCGCCGATAAGGAGGACGTACACGCCGCTATTAAGCATATTGATAAGGGGCTCTTCCCCCAAGCGTTTTGCAAGATATTGCCCGACTTGCTCGGCAATGACCCCGACTACTGTAGCCTGATGCATGCCGATGGAGCGGGGACGAAGAGTAGCCTCGCCTATGCTTACTGGCGGGAGACGGGCGACCTCAGTGTATGGAAGGGGATTGCTCAGGATGCCATCGTGATGAATCTGGACGACCTGATCTGTGTCGGGGCGGTGGACAACATCCTTATCTCTAGTACCATAGGGCGAAATAAGCACCTCATCCCTGGCGAGGTGATCTCGGCCATCATCAATGGTACGGAGGAGCTATTGGAGCAACTCAGGGCTCTGGGTGTGGGCATCGTCTCCACAGGCGGTGAGACTGCCGATGTGGGCGACCTCGTTCGTACGATCATCGTGGATAGCACCGTAACGGCACGCATGAAACGTTCGGAGGTAATCGATAATGCGCGCATCAAAGGGGGCGACGTGATTGTGGGGCTTGCCAGCTATGGTCAGGCGACGTACGAGGAGCGCTACAATGGCGGCATGGGCAGTAATGGGCTTACTTCGGCAAGGCACGATATCTTCAACCATGAGATAGCTCGGAAGTACCCGGAGTCGTACGACGGCACTCTGCCCGATGAGGTGGTCTATGTAGGTCAGCGTGGACTGACGGAGCAGGTAGAGGGGCTGGACATAGACTACGGTAGGCTAGTGCTCTCCCCTACCCGCACATATGCCCCTATCGTGGCTAAGATGCTTAGGGAGATGCGTGGCGCAGTTCATGGCATGGTACACTGCACGGGGGGCGCGCAGACCAAGGTGCTTCACTTTGTGGAGGGAAAGCGTATTGTGAAGGACAATTGGCACGCTGTGCCACCGCTCTTCCAGACCATTGCCCGTGAGGGTAAGACGCCTGCGAAGGAGCTGTACAAGGTGTTCAACATGGGGCACCGCCTAGAGGTCTACCTCCCCGAAAGCGAGGCGCAGCAGGTGATCGCCCTATCGGAGAGCTTCGGTGTCCCTGCCAAGATTGTGGGTAGGGTAGAAGAGGCCCCAACGAATGAGCTGGTACTAGAAACGCCTTACGGCAGATTTGAGTATTGATAGATGGGACAACCCTTTGACCTACTAGCCCGCACGGCTGGACTTAAGGATAGATTTGAGGAGGTGCAGGTGCTGATCACGGACCCTAATGTGATTAGCGACCAGAAGCGCTTTATGCGCCTGAGTAAGGAGTATAAGGAGCTGGACTTGGTCAACCAAAAGACGGACGAGTACCGTACGCTCTTAGCCAATCAGAAAGAGGCGCAGCAGATTATCCGTGAGGAGAGCGACGACGAACTCCGGCACATGGCGGAGGACGAATTGGAAGCTATCAAAGAGAAGCTCCCTGCCCTGGAGGAGGAGATAAAGCTACTCCTGATCCCCGCCGACCCTGAGGACGACAAGGATGCCATCATGGAGATCCGCGGCGGCACGGGCGGTGATGAGGCGGCCCTCTTTGCGGGCGACCTATATAAGATGTATACGAAGTACTGCGAGAGCCAAGGCTGGCGGTGCAGTGTTACTTCGTATAGCGAGGGATCGCTCGGGGGCTTCAAGGAGATTGTTTTCAAGGTAGAAGGCGATGGGGTTTATGGCAAGCTGAAGTATGAATCGGGCGTGCACCGTGTACAGCGAGTACCAGCTACGGAGACCCAAGGGCGTGTGCATACCTCGGCAGCTACGGTGGCAGTGCTTCCTCAGGCCGATGAATTCGACGTGGAGGTCAAGGAGTCGGACATCAGGGTGGATACCTTCTGTTCGTCGGGAGCCGGTGGACAGTCGGTGAATACCACCTACTCTGCGGTACGCCTCACGCATATCCCCACAGGCATTGTGGTGCAGAGCCAAGACGAGCGCTCGCAGCTGAAGAATAAAGCACGTGCTATGGAGGAGCTCCGTACGCGTATCTATAATATGGAGTACCAAAAGTACATTGACGAAATCTCCTCTAAGCGCAAGACCATGGTCAGTACGGGCGATAGGTCGGCCAAGATCCGCACCTATAATTTCCCTCAAGGACGTGTGACCGATCACCGCATCGGGCTCACGGTGTATCAGCTGGATGATGTACTGAATGGCAATATCCAACAATTCATAGACGCCCTTACGGTGGCGGAGAATGCTGAGCGCCTCGCCTCGGCAGAGATGTAAGGCTCCAGTTATTGGTTATTCCAAAAAACTTTCCATGCTTGGAAACTATATTTTCCAAGCATGGAAAGTTTTGTTTCCAGGAATGGAAAGAATTGTTTCCACCGTAGGAAACACCCCTTCGATTGTTGTATTACTACTTATCTGCCTCGGAGAAGGCGTTCAATAGGGTAGCGAGGAGATCCTCCTCGTGAGGGGTTGGGGATTCATAAATAGTGGTAAATCCATTTTCTCTAAGTTCCTTAGAGGTGACTGGACCAATACTCACTACTGCGGGACGAAGATCCGACACGCCGACCCATGACCTTACCCCACTAGGGCTATAGAATAGAACCACCTTAGGCTCCTGAGTCAACTGGGATAGCTCTTCACTGAGTGCTGGATGCCCAACTACCTGATAAATCTCGAGACGAGTATAGGTAGCCCCTGCACCTTCCAGTGTCTTTTGGATAAAGTCGCCTGCGATATCGCATGTAGGTTGGATAAAGTGGTATGCACCGATAGGCTTTTCAGAAGCCTCGAAGTACTTAAGTAGCTCTTCTGCCATGCCTTTGGTGGTCTCCACACTACTTACAAGGTCGCACTTGTAACCACTCTCCTCTATAGCTTTCTGTGTCCCCGTACCGAGTGCCATTACCTTGGCCCCCTTTGGCAATGAATCTTGTGCCACAAAATACTCTACCGCTCTAGGCGAAGTGAATAGGAACACAGGCTGCTTGCCCTCCTCTACCACAGGCAACTCGAAAGGCATTGGTTGCGTCTGAATCATAGGTACCACACGATAATCATTGTCGGGAGCGGCGGACTTGAGTTGCTCCAAAAGCGTAAGGCACCTTTCTTCCTCACGTCCGAGGATGACAAGAGGCTTATCCTCACCGATTTTTACACTGTCTTGCTGTGCAGCCATTGGTACTGCAGTCATAAATAGTGCTGCACACAGCAGCGATAATCCAAATGTCTGTCGTCTCATATTATTCTAATCTATAATGAGCATCTGAGGGTGTTTCCCTGCAGATGTTAGGATGCTGAAAGGTACAAAATTCTCTGAGACTAGCACGAAAGTAATGACTTAGATAGTGGGACATTAATACTTATTCATAAAGACACAACAAGCTACCTATTATATAATGTGTGGATATGCTCTGTTCTTTAGTTTTATTATAAGGTTCTTACGATTTGGCTTAGTTGCCCTTCTGACATACTAGGAGGCTATTGAATCTACGGGATATCTTAGTAGGTGAAAATATTTGGAGAATTAGTTTCTTTTGTGTACCTTTGCGTTCGCAATCCTACAAAGGCCCAGGTGGCGGAATTGGTAGACGCGCTAGTTTCAGGTACTAGTGTTAGCAATGACGTGCAGGTTCGATTCCTGTCCTGGGCACAGAGGTAGAATTGGGAAGACATATTTTGCGCAGGTGGCGGAATTGGTAGACGCGCTACTTTGAGGGGGTAGTATCGGTTTCGATGTGTGAGTTCGAGTCTCATCCTGCGCACTTTTTCTTCATGATGGCTTCAAGCATGCTTGGAGCCATCTTTTTGCCATACAGTGCTTCAGTCTACAGAACTATTGCAAGTATAAGCGTCTCGCTATGTGGTGATAAATTGGTAAGTTTGCCAGATAAGAGACTTTAATAATATACTAAGATATAGAGATGTTTAATAATCTTTCGGACAGATTAGACAGAGTGCTGAAAGGCCTAAAGGGCGAGGGCACTATCACTGAACTTAATATAGCAGACACCATTAAGGAGGTGCGCATAGCCCTACTTGAGGCGGATGTCAACTACGATGTGGCGCGCGACTTTACCAAGAGGGTACGCGAGAAAGCGATAGGCGAGCGTGTACTTACGGCGGTAAAGCCTGGGGAGCTGATGGTGAAGATTGTCCATGATGAGCTGACTGCCCTGATGGGTGGTGAAACATCGGAGATTCGACTAGACGGCAAACCTAATATCATCTTGATGAGCGGTCTGCAAGGTTCGGGTAAGACAACGTTCTCGGGCAAGCTAGCTAAGTATCTGCGTGAGAAGCGTGGGCAGAAGCCTCTGCTCGTAGCTGGCGACGTGTACCGTCCTGCTGCAATTGAGCAGCTCCGTGTGGTGGGTGAGCAGCTTAAGGTGCCTGTCTATATGGAGGAAGGGAATAAGAACCCCGTAGAGATTGCCACCCATGCAGTGGAGAAAGCCAAGAGGGAAGGCTTTACGACTGTGATTATTGATACCGCTGGTCGTCTGGCTGTGGATGAGGTGCTCATGGAGGAGATTGCCAATATCAAGAAGGCAGTGAACCCAACGGAGATACTCTTTGTGGTGGACTCTATGACGGGTCAGGATGCAGTCAACACTGCGAAAGAATTTAACGACCGTCTCAATTTTGATGGCGTAGTCCTCACCAAGCTAGATGGTGATACTCGTGGTGGTGCTGCGCTTTCGATTCGTTCGGTAGTAGAGAAGCCGATTAAGTTTATAGGTACTGGTGAGAAGCTAGATGCTATCGATGTATTCCACCCTAAGCGTATGGCGGACCGTATCCTCGGCATGGGTGATGTGGTATCGCTGGTGGAGCGTATGCAACAGCAGTACGACGAGGAGAAAGCTAGGGAACTGGAGAAGAAGATTAGGAAGAATGAGTTTGACTTCGATGACTTCTTGGACCAGATAAAGCAGATCAAAAAGATGGGTAACCTGAAGGATCTGCTGGGCATGATACCAGGTATGGGAAAGGCTATCCGTGATCTAGATGTAGATGATAATGCTTTCAAGAGTATTGAGGCCATCATCTACTCTATGACCCCAGAGGAGCGCTCCAACCCTAAGATCATCAATGGCAACCGTCGCAAACGTATCGCAAGTGGTAGTGGTGTGGAGGTACAGCAAGTTAATCAGCTACTGAAGCAATTTGAACAAGCGAGAAAGGTGATGCAGCTCATGGGGGGCGGCGGCAAAAACAAGAAGGGTATGAATATGGCAGCACTACGCCATCTGGGACGGAGATAAAAACAATCGTAGAAGGTTAGTAGTTTATTAGCTAGAGAAGAGTCGGTTATCGGTGTACTGTACACCAAGAGGAAGACTCTTTAGTTACAAGAACATACATACTATGAGTTATCAATTATTAGACGGCAAAAAGGTTGCAGACCAAATGAAGGCGGAGATTGCAGCCGACGTGAAGGAAATAGTGGCTGCTGGACATAAGCCACCTCGCCTTGTAGCTATATTGGTAGGCAATGACGGGGGAAGCGAGACTTATGTGGCATCCAAGATGAAGACGGGGAAGGAGCTAGGGTTTCAGGATGAGCTCATCCGCTTTGACTCGGATGTGACTGAGGAAGAGATTCTGAAGACCATTGATAGACTGAATAAGGATGAGAGTGTGGATGGCTTTATTATGCAGCTCCCTCTGCCTAAGCATATCGATGAGCAGAAGGTGATTGAGGCAATCGACCCAAGCAAGGATGTGGATGGTTTTCACCCTATCAATGTAGGTAAGACGAGTATCGGTCTTCCTTCGTTTGTATCGGCTACACCTGCAGGAATCCTTGAGCTACTCAAGCGCTACAATATTGAAACAAAGGGGAAGCACTGTGTAGTACTAGGGCGCAGTAACATTGTGGGCAAACCGATGGCACAGCTGATGATGCAGAAGGCATACCCTGGAGATGCTACGGTGACTGTGGTGCATAGCCGCACTGAGGACATTGCTTCGATTACCCGACAGGCTGATATTATCATAGCCGCACTGGGCTCTCCAGAATTCCTAAAGGGGGATATGGTAAAGGAGGGTGTAGTAGTGGTAGATGTGGGGACAACTCGTGTGCCAGACACCAGTAAGAAGAGTGGCTTCAGGCTTTGCGGAGATGTGAAGTTTGACGAGGTGGCTCCAAAGGCTTCGTATATCACACCTGTACCTGGCGGTGTTGGTCCGATGACGATCATCTCCCTGATGCGCAATACCCTGATTAGCGCTCGTAGGCGTAGGGGTATGCAGGTGGATTGAGCTTTGACTCCCGCCACAAATGAATAAGGATTTCCCCGAGAAGGTGTGCCGATGTTCTTGTACCGCTAGATACATTGAGGCACACCCTCGGAGGATTTTTCGTATTAAACGTAATGGAATACACTTATGGCTCTCTATAGGTCTCAGAAAATTAAGAGCGCGCTGGTATTTTTGGTAGCTGCGGTGCTGATTACATTCCTCTACCCATCCAAGGTGAAGTTTAAGTACGACTACAGCCTTGGACAACCATGGAGGTACGAGGGTGTGCTTACGGCGCCATACAACTTCAATGTCTACAAGAGCGATGCACAGAAGGTGGCTGAGCGCGACAGCATTGAGAGAACGGAGGTCTCTTACTACACGATTGACCCCAAGGTGAAGCTTACAGAGCGCCATTTATTGACGGAGAACTTCTCTGCTGGGAATATGGGAGCTGAGGTAACTAGCGACTATATCCAGTATGCACTAAAGGTACTGGACGAAGTGTATGACCAAGGGATTCTCTCTAATGAGAACTACGAGGCTCTCGCAGCTCAGGAGCAAGGCTATATCTATCTAGTAGATGAAATGAATGTAGCCAAGAAGAGAGAGTTAACGGAGTTATTTAATGCGAGGAAAGCGTATGACTACGCAATCAATAATGCGCCACCTAAGATAAAACCTGAGGTACTACAGCAAGTAAACTTTGAGAAGTATCTACTGAGCAACCTCAGTGTAGATGAGCTAAAGACGGCACAGATGCAGAGTGCGCGACTAGCGACTCTGACGGAGGTGGTAGGGGAAGTGCAGAAAGGAGAACGTATCGTAGGAACTGGAGATGTGGTGACTACTGATATTTACCAGATGCTAGAGGGATATAGGATGGCGTACGAGAAAGCATCTAAGTCCAAGAGCGAGAACTTCATCCTCTTTGCTGGGCAACTCGTACTCATCGTGCTCCTTTTCGGAACACTCTACACCTATTTATTGGCATTTAGACCAGAGCTCATGAAAGAGACGAAGAATATTCTATTCATATCGTCTAATGTAACGCTCTTCACTATATTGGCTTTCTTGCTGATTCCCAATCAGCCAGAAATTACCTATATGTTGCCACTGAGTATGGTGGCGATACACATTCGTATCTTCCTGGATAGCCGAACTGCGGCGATTACCCACCTAGCAACCGTACTAATGGTCTCCTTGGTGGTGCCTTCGCCCCTTATATTTATCATCATTCAGGTGGTAGCTGGTAGGATTGTATTGGTTACGCTCCGTAATCTTACTCAAAGAAGCGACCTCATTAGGACTAGTTTCTCCGTATTCTTTGGTATGGTAGTCGTCTACTACGCCATGACTTTTGCCTTTGAGGGCATTCCGCAGACGATGGACTGGAATATCATCTTCTACTTCACTATCAACTTTATCTTCCTGATGTTTACCTACCTGATGGTATATGTCATCGAGAAGAGTTTTGGTTATGTATCTAGTATCAGCCTTGTGGAGCTAGCCGATATCAATAAGCCATTGTTACGCCAGCTTAGCGAGGTAGCACCAGGGACTTTCCAACACTCGCTAAATGTATCGACCCTTGCCTCAGAGGCAATCGACGAGATCGGTGGTGATATCCGACTGGTAAGGAGCGGCGCATTGTATCACGATATAGGAAAGATGAAAAACCCTACTTACTTCACCGAGAACCAAGGTGCTAATAACCCCCACGACCGTCTCTCTTACGACCAGAGTGCCAAGATTATCATCAAACATATCACCGATGGTATTGAGATGGCGGAGAAAGCCAATCTACCTAAGCCTATCATTGACTTTATTCGTACGCACCATGGCCTGGGGATGACGAAGTACTTCTACATCAAGTACAAGAACGAGAACCCCAACATGATTGTGGACGAGAGCATATTCCGCTACCCTGGTCCTAATCCGTGGACGAAAGAGCAAGGCGTGCTGATGCTAGCGGATGCCGTAGAGGCCTCCTCGAGAAGCCTTAAAGAGATTACCGAGCAGGTGCTGATAGATCATGTGAATAAGATTGTGGATAGCATCGTGGCTGATGGGTATCTCAAAAATACGCCGCTGACGTTCCGTGACATTGAGAAAACCAAATATATCTTTACGGAGAAGCTGCGCAATATGTACCACTCGAGGATAGATTATCCTGAGCTCACGAGGGAGAAGAAAACCGAGGCTGATAGCAAGAATGAAGATACCAACCAAAATATCTGACGAACAGCTAGTAGAACTACTTCAGAACAAGAAGGATAGAGAGCAGGCATTTGAGTACCTGGTAGACAAGTACTCGCAGCAACTCTATGCCGTGATCCGAAGGATAGTCTACCGCCACGAAGATGCCGATGATATACTCCAGGACACCTTTATAAAGGTATGGAGGAATATCGATAGCTTCAAAGGACAATCCAAGCTAAGTACCTGGATGTACTCTATTGCCACCAACGAAGCATTGTCATTCCTCAGGCGAGAGAAAGCAAACCGAAAGCTCCCACTTACCACTGAGGAGTACGACCTAGCTGAGATGCTCACCAGTGACCCTTACTTCGACGGCGATGAAGCGGAAGCACAATTTATGGCTGCGATAGACAAATTACCCGAAAAGCAAAAGATTACTTTCGAGCTTCGCTACTTTCAGGACCTTCCCTACAAGGAAATATCAGAGATTACCAACACGAGCGAGGGTGCTCTGAAAGCTAATTACCACCATGCCATTAAGAAGTTAAAAGGGTTTCTTGGTATTGATAATACCGAAGAATAGAAAATTTGCTCAACATAGATTAAACCATTATTCCCACCAATCGTCAAAGAGGTGTAAATAGATAGCAGATAAGTAATATGACCGGAGAGGAGAGAATACATAAGATGGAAAGGAATCCCCTTCACCCATTCAGCACACCAGAGGGCTACTTTGAGTCCTTCAAGGATCGGCTGATGGCGCGAATAGCAGAGGAGGAGGTTCAAGTTATTCCACAGAAGCCTAAGCCACTCGATGTACTGCGCCCTTATCTATATATTGCTGCGGCAATCGTTGGACTAGTATTGGTGCTTAATCTAGTGCCTAATTTATTTGATAAAGGGATAGAGAGTACAGGTATCGAATTACGAGCCGAAGATATGTCGAAAGACCAATTTGAGCAGTTTCTACTGGACGACACCACAGAGGACTACTGGGGCACTGTGCTTCTCGAGGATATGGACAACGAAAAGAATATAATCTCTAGCTCTAGATAATATTTATGAGAAGATTTATGACTTGGGCAGCTATTGCCTGTATCGGCTGTACAGTTACGACTACGGCAATAGCCGAAGTAGCCACTACATACGAAGCCAATGCACAGACACAACTAGATAGTCAGCGTCCTAGAGGAAGAGGGCAGAATGGCGGGAGGATGTCTATGGTAAAGCCTCAGCAGTATGCTCAGGATAGACTGGATGCTATAGCTAAGGCTGCCGAGCTTACCGAAGAGGAGAAGGCAATAGTGGGAGCCGAACTAAAGAGATACGATGATATCAGAGTACAGACTTGGGTAGAGACTCGAAAGGTATACGACGAGATGACTCAGCTTGGGGATAGAGCAGGCGATAAGGATTATCGCGATAGTATACAAAAACTAGTAGATCTAAGCGCGAAGAGGCAAAAGGCCAATCAAGACTTTATTACCTTATTGACACAAAAGCTACCACCCAAGAAGGCGTATCTCGTACATAGGAGCTATAAAAGATTCAATGCCTACACTGCGCGTAAACTTAGGCAATAACAGCAAACCAGTTCGCACTTCTGGGAAATAAGTGCATCATACAATTAGTGTTAGTTAATTGAGTTTAGTTGGTCGAGCCATAGTCATAGGTTTATGACTATGGCTCGATTTTTATTTGTCACTCTATATCAACCAACAGACATAGTACTCTGCCAATCACGGCAGGTATACCAATGCCGTAGCGAGTGCTAGAATACCCTCCTTGCGACCAGTAAAACCCATCTTCTCATTGGTCGTTGCCTTAATAGAAATCTGATTCGGCTCCACACTCAGTATCCCTGCAATCACTGACTGCATCGTCTCCACATGCGGATTTATCTTAGGTTGCTCGGCAACGATTGTGGCATCTATATTACCAATCTTGTATCCCTCTTTAGCCACCAGCGCCCCTACTTCCTTCAGCAACACCTTCGAGTCTGCCCCCTTGTACTTGGGGTCGGTATCGGGGAAATGGTATCCTATATCTCTAAGCGCCAAAGCACCGAGCAAAGCATCGCTTATAGCATGGAGCAAAACATCTGCATCGGAGTGCCCCTTAAGTCCCAATGGGTAATCGATCTTAACGCCACCGAGCCATAGTTCACGCCCCTCCTCGAATCGATGAACATCATACCCATGCCCTATTCTATATGGTACCTTCATACTAGAAATTGACACCGAGTGATAGTCTAAACGTATTATTCAGAGGCGAATTAGCCTGTGTAGCTATGAAATAGGAGATATCCACTTTTGCCCACTCATAGACAAATCCACCACCCAAGGTCATTCCCCCATTCGTTCCTTTGCTCTTATCCTGATGGTGGTAACCAATACGTCCGAAGAGCTTATTATCATAGCTATACTCCGCACCCAAGCTCCATACCACCTCACGAAGCTCCTCAGAAGCCCCTCCCTCGGCATCGCCGAAAGAGACTCCCATCGCCTTCCACATACTCATAGCATAGTATCCCTCAGGCTTAATCCGATCTGTCGCAGTCAGCGTAGGCGCCATTACCTTATTGGCCTCGATATGCAGACCCACCTTATGCTCAGGCGTTGCCAATACATCCATACCTACACCCAAGCGCAAAATAGCAGGAGCGAATAGGTAGCTCTTACCGCCATCATAGCTCATCTTCCCTCCCACGTTATTGACCGCTATAGCCGCACGTAGGTCACCTCTCATCTCTTCGCCCAGACGAAGCTGAGTCTGATAAGTGGCTGATACATCCATCAATAGTTTATCCACCCGACCTTTCACCTCATTCACAGAATAGTTGTAGTCGCTTTTTAGATACCTCATGGATACCCCCAGTCCCCAGTGCTTGTTCAGAGCTATTGAATACCCAGCATCGAGTGCCAACTCGTATGGCATAATCGTAAGAGGGAGCAACATTTCACGCTGAAACGCCTGTGTCTGCCCGATATGGAAATAGCGTATCGAAGCCGCCACAGCATGATTAATCTCTCCTGTATTGCCCCAACCATAATAGCCAGCCAGCGTAGAAAGGCTGATATCCTTTGCCACCTCGGTGAGCCAAGGCGTATAACCAAAAGAAATACCCCAAGTCTTATCCACGAAAGCCAACTTGGAGATATTATGGTATAGAGCATAGGCATCTGCACTCGTAGTAAGCCCCACTTCACCCATACCAGCACTCCTCGCATCAGGCGTGATGGTGAGAATAGGTGCTCCTGTCACCACTGGATTATAACTTGTCCCCCCAGTCTGTGCCCTCATCGAGCACGCAAGAGACACCACTACCAATACAACACCACAAAGTCTTAGCTTACTCATATCTACTTAATACCTACGTATATCAATTCCTTCTTCTCCTCACCCTCATACATTATCAGCCCATTGCCGGGTGCCACGCTCCACCCATCCATTAGAGCAGGAAGAGCTACCCAGTCCCCCACCTTTAGCAAGTAATATTGACTCACCAAAGCGATAGCGTCAGCTATCATCTCGTCCGTTGGGAGTTCCAGTTGGGCAGGCACACTCAGCTCTGTCGGACGAATCACCTTCAGTGCTTCCAAGTGCCTCGTTCTCAGATTATCGACCTCCACCCAGTCACTCCAGCGCACAAAAGAACCATCGAAGTCCTCTCGCATCCTTTCAGGATACCCTTCTGCCAACCCCTCCGCTCTGAACGTAAATGCGAGCGACACTCTATCGAAGTACCGCTCGGCATATTCCTTCTCCACGCTCTTCGCCACCTTGCTAATACGTATCACAAGCATTGGCAGCGCTTCAACACTTGTCATCCAGTCCGGCACATAGATGTCCTTGCCCGAATTACAGACTACATTATCGGCTCTCAGGACAAACCCTCCTATCCCCTGATGCTCTCCCCAAGTGCTAAATATCTTCATGGCTTAGTAGTCTCCTCTATCCGGTGAAACATCACCGACAGATGCGAGTATATAGAGGTATTCTGCAACACAACCCCTTCAGGCACACTAATACGGAAAGGCGTAAAATTCCAGATTGCAGTCATGCCAGCACCCACCAGCGTATCCGTCACCTCCTGAGCCACGTCCACAGGCACGGTAAGGATGCCTATATGTACGTCTGGAGCCATCACCTCTTTTAGCTTAGACATGTGGTAGACAGGCGTACCCCCTATCTCAGTATTATCCATTTCATTGCGCACGTCGAAGCCCCCTACTATATCCATGCCGTATTGCGATAGTCCCTTATCGTGCAGGAGTGCTGCACCTAGGTTACCTACCCCAAAGAGATAAGCCTTATGCTGATGATTGAACCCCAAGAACTCCTCTAGCACCTCCACCATCAAGTTCACATCGTATCCCACTCGGGTCTTGCCCACGATCGAGACATACGACAAGTCCTTCGCAACCAGCGCTGAGTCTACCCCAGTACTCTTTGCGATATGGGTCGAGGAGACCACAGACTCCCCCTGAGCCATCAATAGTTTTACAAAAGCCAGATACCAAGGCAAGCGCCTCAGTGCTGGTTCCGGTACTATACTGCCATTTGTCCTTCTCTTCATATATATCTTCCCATCCATTTAGGGCTTCGACAAAGATACCAAAATCTCACTAGTTGGCTGTTGGCAACTGGGTATTGGCTGTTGACGACCAAATGCTAAAGGTCAATGGTTAGAAGTATCGATCAGCTCGTACCATCTCCACCGCCTTTCTCACAGAGTCTAGCCCAAAGTCCTCAGGATTAAGTTCAGCAAAAGGAATAGCCTTCAATTCCGCTACATCGTCACGACCTATGCCCACATAAGGATCCAGCGACTCTACAGCCATGTGGAAGACCATATCCACAGTATGTACATCGAACTCCGAATACCTGTAGATGTTGGGCAGAGAGAATAGATACTTCAGGGGCGAAATCACACCAGCCCTAGTCCCGGCGGGTGCATCAATCCTTGTCTCCTCTCGTATCTCACGAGCCATACCTTCCTCCACGGTCTCGAAACAATCCACAAAACCGCCCGGTAAGTCATAACTTCCCTTGGCAGGCTCCTCGCCTCGTACCGCCACAAGCACCCGATAGTACCTGTCGGTAATAAAACACATACTTGCCGTAGAGGGGTTGAAGTAATAAGTGAAGCCACAGTCGTTACAATGCTTCGCCTTATCGTTCTGCTCCACGAAATTTACACTGCCACACTTAGGGCAGTACTTAAAGTCTTCCAATGGGTGTTTTTCCTCCATAACTCATTAATATCTATAGTTTGTTAGCTCATGATAAATAGTACCAGATCCAGTAGGATCTCCTCTCCACTCCCCTCATCACTATACATGCCTTTGCTTCGAGCATCACACCTGCGTATGTATTTAATGATATTCAATACCTTACTTGCCCTATAATTACGCAGACCAGCCATATACTCACGGACGAAGAAGCGGTTAGAAATCCCCAATTGCTTCATCACACTCTGCTCATTACGCCTATCGACAGCATAAAATGCAATCAATAGATTGGCAAAGTAACTAAAAATCTGAGGTAAAATCATCTGCACAGGCGTTTTCTTTTCGTCTGCCGCCAGTGCCATCGCCACCTTCATCGCCTCTCCTCTCTGCCCGAAGGCAAGCGCCTTACGAAGGTCAAAGACACTATACTCCTTATTCCATCCAGTGTACTCGAGCACCATCTCGGGGGTCACCATCTGCTTAGCATTGGGTGGCAAAGCTGTTGCCAACTTCTCCATCTCACTATCTAGGCGAATCAGGTCGGTACCAATACGAGCTGCCACCACGTCCTGAGACTGCATAGATAGCTGCAAACCATGCTCAGCAGCAATAGGCTGAATATATGGTGTTATCTGATAGTCGCGTATCTCCTTACTCTCCACCAGCACGCCCCCCTTCTCCAGTTCTTTCACGAAAGACATCCTCCGATTCAGCTTCTTACCCCCCTTGATACTCACTACCAAGATATTGAATGGATTGGGATGAGTGAGTAGCTGGGTAAGACCAGCCAAAGGCTGACCACTACCACTCTCACTTGTGCTAGAAGAGATTAGTCCCTGTGCCTCGCGCACCACCACAATGGTACGATTACCACCCATAGGATACCTTCGGCATGAGGCTACAATATCCTCTATCGTACAAGTCGAACCGTAAAGAATGGTATAATTAAAATCCCGTTCATCTTCGTTCGGCATGTAGGCAGATACGATTTTTTTCTCTATCTTGTCCGTGAAATACTCCTCCTCTCCCATCAATATATAGATAGGAAAAGGCTTCTCATCCGCACGGATCTGCGAGAGTATCTCCTGAGGTTTGTCGCTATAGGGCATGCTTCGTGATTGTATTACTACTGGCTGTTAGCTATTTGCTATTGGCGGATAAAGGCCAAGAGCCAAGAGCTCTCCAGCCACAAATATAGCTAAATAAGTAGAATGATGAGCGACCAACGCCCTACTGTATTCGATCCCATACGTCAAAAGCGGGTTGCACTCACCCCTGAAGAGCGAGTGCGACAAGCCGTAGTCCACTTCCTACTCACCCAGCTGGGCTATCCTGCCACGCATCTCGCCAATGAATACACCATTACCGTTGGGAAACTCTCTAGGCGGTGCGATACCATCGTATTCGACGAAGCACTGCAGCCACTCATGGTTCTCGAATATAAGGCACCACATATCCCTCTGACCCAAGCCGTAATCCAGCAAGCGTGGCAGTACAATAGCGCCCTCGGGGTTCCCTATATCTGTCTCTCTAATGGCACCACCACGATCGTCTATCATATAGATTATGAGGGTCACCAGACCACCCAACTGCCAACCCTTCCCACCTATCAGGAGTTGTCTAGCAATAAGTCCGACCCCACATAAGTCCTCTCTCAACACCCCATAGCGCTCCCCTATCCCACTGATAATGAGACCACAAAAATTCTCTCCCTGTCGCAGACATTGTAGAGATGCAGAGGGACCAAATTTATTCCTAGGAATAAATAAAACTTTTCCTAGAGATAAATATTTTTATTTGTACAGAAAAATAAATTTATTCCTAGGAATAAATTTTCCTCATCTATAGATTCACCACGAGGTAAGTATAGAGGGTAATTTCAGAATATCAGTAATTGATTAAGATACAAAAAGATCACACTTTTTCGAGGATAGAAAACATGAAACATCACACTTTTTCGAGGATAAAGCTCGTATCCTTGTCCTCGCCAGCGTACCACCAGCTATTTTCTTCCGACAGAGATAAACCATTAGCGCAAACACGCTGGGACAATCTCTCCGAGATCATTTTGATAACACGTAGGTTAGATGTAAGACCATTATGCCAATGCACTATGCAATATATTGAAAAACTGAGCATTAGCGAAGTTTTCGACAGCCAAAATTAAACGAGGTGCGAAGCGACAAGAGAGGCTGTGGAAACAAGGAGGTCTCCTTTCCACGCCCTCAAGGGTGGCTAACAAAAAATACATTTATATTCAACATATTATATTGAAAAATACATTATACATAAACCTCACATCAAACCCGAGTTAATAACAAGCAACAATACATTAACCCTAAAGAGATTACATTTGCAGTCCTTTTATTTGGCATTTACATATTTTTGGATTAGTTTTGTGGAGAAAGCAAACTTTCAATCGCTATAACAATAGAGATATAGGCTTATGAGTAAACACAAATTATTAATCCTATTTGCGCTTATTGTTATTGGGCTACCACTTAGTGCTCAGTCGTATAAAGCAATGTACGAGGAAAAGGAAGTCAATTTGCATGACCGAGAAGTCACGAGCGACCTCTTCATGCTTGAAATTTCCAAGAAGGGGACAAGCTTATTTCAGAGTTATTACACGCTACAACAAGATTCAATTGGAAGAGCGTGTCGAGATGCAGGCATGAGTTTGCAAGAAAGAATAGCACAAATGCGGACTGTTCCACCTGGTTCAAGGAATATATTATTTTATAACCCCATGGAAATGAAGTATACCGAACTGGATTATGGATATTATTATTTCAAGACAGTCGAGGATATAAAGGCACCTGACTATGCCTTTGAAGATTCCACTAAATTGGTCGCTGGATATACTTCAGAAATGGCAACAGCACATATATATGGTAGGGATTGGGTAATCTATTATACCACTGAAATTCCTCTCCCTTATGGACCATGGAAAATCAATGGATTGCCAGGGCTGGTAACAGAGGCATACTCCATAGATGGCGCCTATAAATTTACGCTGACGGGCTTTGAGGTCTTGGATGAAGATGTAAATATTGAAATCCCTCTAAAGATGCTCAATCAGCCAGTTCAAGAAGTAAGCCGAAATGAGCTGATGTGGATTAGGAAACAAATTGCTTGCAAGGATCCTAGACCCATCATCAAGAAATACGGCAAGAACTATGACATGAGCGGTATCTACCACAACAAGATAGATAGGATGTATAGAGAGCTATCCAAGCGCTACCAATACATAGAACAATAATTTAATATAGAACAGGCACATTATTCAAATATTACTCACAAAACAGCGCATTTTATTACTAAATAACATCAAAATATTTTTGGATGTTATTACGATTCTCATTACGTTTGCAAAAGTAAAACATGAGGTTTTTATACCTCTTTGTATGTTTTACTTTAAGTTTATTTTATCATGAAAAAGATTATCTTATCCGCGGTGACGCTATTCTGTCTCCCGCTTTTCTCCTTGGCTGATGAACCTGCCAATGTTATCACAACGACCTCTACTCCTACTCCACCTCAGACGATAGAAGTAGGTTCAGAGACAGAGGATCAACAAAATGTTCAAATGCACTGTGTATTTGCAACATGTATTGGTACCGTTTGTTCTGCAAGGTTTTCTGATCCTGAAGTCGCCATTGACTTCATAGAGAAGAATGACCATTGCTACGAAGATTACAAATAGCATCATGAAAAGACATATCATGGTTATCCTCTTTGCTTTCGTAGTGATTGCACTACCGCTTAGGGCACAGTCCTATAGGGCAATGTATGAAGAAGAGGAGGTCAATTTGTTTGATGAAGAGGTCATTAGAGACCTCTTCATACTTAATATTTCCACAAATAGTAACAGCTCTTTTCAGAGCTATTATACGGTTCAACGGGACTCAATAAGAGTTGCTGCTCAGGCTGCTGGATTGAGTTCACAAGAAGTTGTTGCACAGATGCGGACTGTTCCCCCTGGTTCTAAGAATAGGTTGTACTATAACCCCGTGGAAATGAAGTATACCGAACTAGACTACAACGTATTTTACTTCAAAACTGTAGAGGATATAAAAGAGGTAAACTACACCTTTGGAGACTCTACTAAATTGGTTGCTGGGTATGCTTCAGAAATGGCAACAGCGCACCTATACGGCAGAGATTGGATAATCTATTACACTACCGAAATCCCTCTATCATATGGTCCATGGAAGCTCAATGGCTTGCCAGGGCTGGTAACAGAGGCATACTCCATAGATGGCGCCTATAAATTTACGCTGAAGGGCTTTGAGGTATTAGATCAGGAGGTAGATGTTGAAATCCCTCTAAAGATGCTCAATCAACCAGTTCAAGAAGTAAGCCGAGAGGAGCTGATGTGGATTAGGAAACTAAATGCCTGTGGGGATCCCAGACCTATTTTCAAGAAATACGATGAGCACTATGACTTAAGTAATATGTACCACGACAAGATAGATCGAAGGTATAGAAAGCTATCCAAGCGCTACCAATATATAGAGCAATAATCGAATGCGTAAATACTTGACCCTATTATTTACCTTACTCTGCTTTTTACTCTCTGAGTCAAAATCGATTGCTCAGACAGTGATAGAGGGAGAGGTTTTGGAGGGAAATGGAGCCAAAGTGGATGGGGCTATGCTCTTCCTTATAGATCCCGACACGAATAGGTCGATTAGCACCGCTCAGAGTGATGAAGACGGTCGTTTCACCTTCAAGAGTAAAAGAACAATAGTAGAGGGGAAGAGCCTAGTGGTGAGGGGATCGCTACTAGGCTACAAACCCTTGAAAGTTACTATCCAATACCAGAGCGGGACAACGCTAAGATTGGAGATGGAGGCGACCACATTTCAATTGAGAGAAGTACAGATCAAAGCACCTGCGATCAGAGAGGAGGGCGATACGATAGTATATCGCACCTCTGCATTTGCCCAAAAGCAGGATCTGACACTATCGCAAGTGATAGAGCGCATGCCTGGCTTGGAGGTCGTAGGAGGGCAAATCAAATACGAGGGTAAGGGCATCAATAAGTTTTACATAGAGGAGATGGATTTACTGGGGAGACGGTACGCCATCGCCAGCAATAGCCTACGCCCTGATGATGTGGCTGCCGTAGAGGTTTACCGCAATCACGAACCAATACGTATGCTGGAGACGCAGTCGCTCTCGGATAGAGCAGCACTCAATATCAAACTCACGGAGAAAGCAAAAGGACGGTGGCTCGCATGGGTTTCGGCAGGCGTAGGGGCTAGCCCATTGCTCTATGACCTCAATGCCCGAGTGATGAGGTTTAACTCTACCTCACAAGGGATCTATCTCATCAAAGCCAATGACACAGGCAAGGATATGGCTGCTGAGCTCCGTGCACACGAGCAATCGACAAGCAGGAAGATGACTTTTTCTCTAAGTGATTATACTTCGCCCGACTTCTATAGCAGTATGGGAGAGTCGCTCCAAGGCTCTCCTATTGGCAATCGACAAAGATTTAACCACTCCTACGTATTCTCTGGTAATCAGCTACTGAAGCTAGGCAATTATCAATTCCTCCGCATCAATGCCATCTATAGTGACGAACGCTTCAGCTCCTCCAAGCAGGAGACGATAGGCTACGCTCTACCCGATGGTAATCGGTACACGCTCGAGAGTGAGCAGAAGTATCGATTACGCGAACGCAAAATGGTGCTAGAGGGGGACTATGAATACAATGGTGATGCCTCCTTCTTTAACAACAAGACCAAGGTAGAGCACCAATCTCGCCACAGCCAAGACATTATTAATCAAGACAATACCCCCTACCAACAAGATCTATCTCTACCCTACACGAAGGTGGAAAATAGTACGGAGTACCTCTTTAGGGCGGGTAAAACCTTGGTAAAACTGAGTAATATAGCGAAGTACCTATCTCGAAATCAATCGATAACTATTACTCTACCTCGTAGCCAAAGTATCAAGAGCAAGCTCTTGGACAATAGCCTTACCATTGGAGCTAATTGGAGGTGGGGCGAGCACCAACTCGACAATACGCTCCAGTGGGATATACAGTACCACAATATCGGAGTAGAGAGCTCATGGTTGGATGATAACTCTGCTACGCCCTCAAAGTATCTATCCAATAGTATAGGCTGGAGACCACAGTACAATTGGAAGAGCAATAACTGGCATATAACGGCTGAACTGCCTATCACCTATTACCTATACAGATATCCTCAGGCACATGAGAGCTTTGCAAAGTCAGACTTCTATCTCAGAGGTAGTCGATACTGGGACAATAACCTCAAAGTGAATGCCTCCTATAGCTTTTACCATAATCTCTTGGGAGCGGCGAGCCAATTCCCTGGGCTTAAAGTCATGGACTCGCGGAGACTGACCGAAAAGCTCCCAAGACCTTACCAAGGCAATACCCACGTAGCCACAGTGAACCTATCCTATTCGGTGCCGATAAGTGGCACTGCGATTACTGCGGGCAGCAACTTCTCCAAGAATAAAAGGCTCTACACCTCCTCTAGCTCACTACAAGATGGCTTTATTATCTTCAGATCTATTGAGCGTCCTTCATTATCCACCAATTGGGGAGCCAACCTCCGTGTAGCCCAGACTTTTTGGCAAGGCAAGATAGACGCTGCTATTAGAGGCTCATACAGTCGCAATTGGTCAGACATGTTGGTCCAAGAGCAAATAACAAGTCTAATCTCAGACAGCTATACTAGTGGGCTAGACTTATCATTCCGCTTCACCCCAGACATCAATTTGGACTACTCTGGATCAATAGTGGGAAGTAACACCAATAGTCAAGGCGGGAGAGTAGAGACACATGCTAGATTACTTAGCCAAATACACAAGGGGAGGCTACTGGTATGGCTTTCGGACAATTGGTCTGCCACAGCAGCTGCAGAATACCACAATACCCTACAAGGGAATACTAAAGCTAATGCGGAGGCTACCTTCCTCGACCTAGGTGTAAAGTATCAAAGCAAGAAGATAAAAATCGACCTACTCCTTTCCAATATCACAAATCAAAAAAATTATGAGGTCATCACCATTTCCGAACCTCACACCTATAGGACAATTACGCCCCTCAGACCCCTCGAAATACTGCTTACCTTTACACTTTTGAGATAAGCATACAAGAACCCTTTTCGACTGAAAATCAAAGGACTACCAATGGCAAACAAGTCCCACAATTGGCTATGTCGAGAAAAATCGGTAACTTTGGGGTGTAAAGTGTATAAAAATCAAGACAACGTACACACTACACGCAGTATTAAATAATAGGAGATGTGAGAATGGTGACAATGAGGAAGAAGAAGGTGGCGAAGAAAAAGGTTCTTTACTTGGCGCAGGAAATCTATCCATACTTGGAGGATAGTCCTGTGGGGAAGGACTCTAAATTGATTCCTTTGGGCATCTTAGAGCGCGGCAATGATATCCGCACGTTTATGCCCAACTACGGGGTAATCAATGAGCGTCGCAACCAGCTTCATGAGGTCATCCGACTATCTGGGGTCAATCTTACAGTCAATGATAAGGTACACCAGCTCATCATCAAGGTAGCTAGCCTAATGCCACAGAGGATGCAGGTCTACTTCATCGACAATGATGACTTCTTTGGTCGCAAAGGTGTCTTTACCGAAAGCGATGGCACTTACTACCAGGACAATGTGGAGCGTGCTGTATTCTTTATCCGTGGTGTATTTGAGACGGTCAAGAAGCTACGCTGGATACCAGATATCATCCATTGCCAAGGTTGGTTTACTGGGCTAGCGCCATTGTATCTGCGTACTATGCTTAAGGATGACCCTGCGCTCTCTAGAGCCAAGATAGTCTATTCGGCTTACGATACGGCTCCAGAGTTTCCTTTTGATGACCAGCTCACAGGAGTATTAGGCTATGATAACATCAAGCACCCTCTGCTTGATGGCAACAAACTGGATAGAGAGGCCTTGGTTAAGCTTATTCTAGAGTATGTAGACGGCATTATCTATTCTGAAGCCAACGCAAGTGATGAGCTCAAGAATGTCATCAAGAACTCGGGGATAAAGGCTCTTAACTTTGAGAGCGACGATAAACTGATAGAGACCGTGGCGGACTTTTACACCGATGTGATTGGGCGTGACGAGGAAGAAGATATAGACGAGGACGTGTAAGTATTACAGGTGAGATAGGATTGGGACAACTATAGAGTGTGGCTGATCCTACCCTAGCCCGATATGTATTGGACGATTATTTGGATAGATGATGAATAAGAAAGGTATAATATGGGCAGCAGTCACAGTAGCTCTCCTCTTGGTAGGGTGTGATAGCAGCAAAAACTCAATCGGATCAGAGGTGCTTCCGGATTACCTCAAAAGTAAGCCCATCAGCAAAGACTTCAAGGTAAAGATCCGCTCTGTAGAGGCGAGTACCGAGGGTCATAGCAATAATATATACGTGAGTAGCTCTAGGGGCTACCTTGGGAGTATCCCTAATAAGGAGTTTGGGGCAATAAAGAGCGAGTATCTCACACAGTTCTACATTCCTCAGGGCTTTAAGTTTAGAGACGAGGAGGTAATCCAAAAGATAGACTCTGTGCGTCTGCATCTCTACTATGACGGCTTTGTAGGTGATACCATCTCCAATATGGCAGCAACAGCCTATAGGCTCGCAAAGCCATTGGAGCACAACAAGTATACGATAAGCGACATCACGGGTTATGTTGGGAATGAGCTAGGTACTGCTTCTTACTGGGCAGGCAGAGGCTCAAGCAAGGTTTTCGATGCCACTGGTAAGCAAAAGGGATATCGGATATCGATTCCTGTACCGACAGAGTTAGGGCAGGAGTTCTTCAATAAGTCCAAGGCCAATGACCCAGTCTTTGCAAACCAGACTGCATTTGACCAATGGTTCTCGGGGGTATATTTGCAAATTACTTCAGGGCAAGGTAGCGTCATCAGGATAAGCAATACAGAACTCTCCTTTTACTACACTAAAGAGGTAGAGAAGGTAGATCCAAAGACCAAGGAGAAGAAGATGGTAAAGGAGGCTTTCTCTCAGTCTCTGATCCACACTTCGGAGGTACCTCAGCTATCTATGTTTGTTAACTACAACCTAGATAAGTTGCTAGCCTCAACGACCCACGTACATATCAAGGCTCCAGCTGGCTCTTGGATAGAGATGACTATACCTACAACAGAGATAGAGAAGACGCTGAAGGAGGCGCCTAAGGGCTTTACACGCCGACTGAATGCGGCTACGTACACACTACAAGGTGTGCAGACTGAGGCGGCATCGAAGAACAATGCCAATAAGCTACTCACCCCACAAACCCTTTTGATGCTACCTAAGGAGCGAGCCAAGGAGTTCTTCGAGAAGGAGCGCACCGAAGGCACTCGTTCGGAGCTCTACACCTCTTTCCTAGGAGAGATTACGGTTCAGGGGTCTAATGCCTACTACTTTGGCAACATTGGCTCGGTGATTCTAGACCATATCAAGAAGCATCCAGGCAAGGACTTAGAGGTACTTATCATCCCTGTGGAGCGTATTTCTACGCCTCTTGACCAGGGCAATGTAACCGTGAGCCTATCGCACCTTGTACTACCGTCGGCTATGAGTTTCGTTATTGACGATAAGAACACCACACTTGAGGCTACGATTATAGAGAATAAGAGTGGCGCTCCATTTTAATTATAAGATGATATAGAAAGGGGGATACCAATGAGTCGATCCTATCTTGAGGGACTTGCAGAGCTCTTCTACCGCACTAAGGGAGAAGAGCTCTACAAGTATCGTTTCTTTTTTCAGAATAAACGTGCGGGCACATTCTTCAGCCACTACCTATTAAAGGCAGCGCGAAAGAATGGCAAGGAGCAACTCTTGCTCCCCGAGACAACTACCCTATACAACTATCTGAGGAGGTGTAGAAATCTGCCTGAGGAGGATGTCAACAACGATTTACTGGTGATATTCCACCTCTATCAGATCTATAAGACCTACTACCCGAGGACGGAAGAGCAAGGGGAATACAGGTTTGAACAATTCTATGAACTCGGCAAGCAACTCCTTGCGGACTTCAATGACATAGACCTTCATTTGGCTCCGACCCACCAGATCTTCAGGAATATGGATGAGCTGGGAGAGCTTACGAGTAACCCTTCGGACTACCTCAGTGAGGAGCAGATAGAGGCACTAACTCGCTTTGTCAAAATAATGAAGGATGGGGCGAAGCAATTTGATAGGGAGTACTCTGGGTTTTGGGCAAAGGTAGGCTACATATATTCTGAACTGAACCTACGGCTAAGCCAGGAAGGTCTGACCTACACAGGCAGGCTGATGCGGGAGGTCGTAGAGCAGAAGAACCCTCTTGGCGAGGACAAAGTCAATGTATTCGTAGGACTCAATGGGCTTTCGATGAGCGAGCAGAAGGTGCTCAGGCTTTTCCCAGAGGGGACGCTCTTTTATTGGGATTATGATAGTGACCTCTTGCAGAAGAGCTTCACAGAGAAGTCGCGAGAGCTACTACATAAGTTCCCTGAGCCTACTGGCGAACTGGAATATCAGCGCACCCTTGATAATAGTAACGCGAACTTTCGCTTTATCTCTATCCCTTCTCGTGTTGCGCAATCGATATACATCGATCAGGAGATTCTTGGGACGATAGATTGGCAGGAAGAAACGCATAGAGCACAGCTAGAGGATCCTCAAGTAGCTATTATTCTACCCGATGAAGGACAGCTTATCCCGCTACTCTCGAATCTATCTCTCGAGCCAGAGCAAGTAAATATAACTATGGGCTTCCCTATAAAGGAGCTCCCTCTAATCAATAGAATATTACAACTTCTATCGCTCCAAAAGCGAGTATACAATCGTAAGAACCGCTGGAGAGGAGATGAACTAAAAGTAATTGTTGGCCTGGAACTGACAGAAGAAGAGATCTCAACAGCAGAGCTCTTGAGTAACCCTAAGGAATATAAGCACTACTTCGAGGTCTCTGAGATACTAACGAGACTCAATGTCGATACCAATTCGGTAAGACTCCTATTGGGGCTCGAGGGTAAGACTTTACTAGATAACACTCTAGCGCTTTTGTTCCAAATACCGACCGATAGCGCTACCGACAGAGACGTGCTTGCTCTGGTTCGAGACAAACTCATACAACAGAGAGAGTCACTAGACAGGTTCGTACAGGGCGATGAAGAGCGCACAGAAATCAATAGCTTCGCTACGCAATACGACCTAATCACTACGACCATTAAGCGCTTACGTATCCCTTTCGAGGGCGAACCTCTCAGAGGAATACAGATAATGGGAATGCTGGAAGCAAGGTCTATAGACTTTGAGACGGTAATCATCATGGATGCAGGAGAGGGTATCCTTCCGTCAAAGAGTAGAAGGATAGGGTTGCTCCCGCAGAGTCTAAGAGCAGGCTTTGGACTACCGACCTATCAATGGCAGGACAATATCCGCGCCTATAACTTCTTCCGCCTCATCAGTAGAGCGAAGGAGGTACATGCTCTGTACGACTCTAGGAAGAGCGATAGGTCAAGTGGCGAACCATCGCGCTACCTCACCCTTCTCACACATATCTATGGCAGGGAAGCAACTCACATCGAAGCAAATCTCCCCATCAACCCTGTAGATAATAGCACCGCTGAATTCACCTTGGACAGAGCAAAAATACACGCTTACCAAGAGGAACTGAAGCTAGGTGGCACCAAGAGCCTATCGCCTAGCAGCTTAATAAAGTATATCTGCTGTCCTCGGCAGTTCTATTTCGAAAATATCCTAGGGCTAAAGCGAGAGGAGGAGATATCCGAGATACCGCAGAGGAATGAGTTCGGAACGTCCATTCACGACACTATCAATCAGCTTTACAAAGACTTCGAGGGCAAGGTGGTGAAGACCGATACACTCAAAGCCATCACCGAAGAGAAGGTTAAAGAGGTGCTAACAACTAACTTCTGCAATACCTTAGGTCTGAATCCGAACAATATGGAGAAGTCGTTCGTCGCTCATATTTCTGCGGCTGCAAAGATTGTATGTAAGCAGATAGAGATGGACATTCTGCAGAATGCCTCCTTCGAGTACATCGGCGGGGAAGTCCCTGTTTATGCCCAGTTGGAGTATCAGCCAGGAAAGATAATATCGCTATTCGGAAAACTTGATAGGGTAGATAAGCTTGGCGATATGGTGCGCATCATCGACTACAAGACAGGAGGAGACAAGTTTGATGGGGATATTAAGACAAGTTTTAGCTCTGGCAATTCCAAGACATTCAAAGTGCTCCTTCAGCTGCTTACCTACTGCTATATGGTTCTGCACCCTCAGGATGGCAAAGAGATTGTAAAGGGCGTCAATGCAAGCCATCTACTACCACTGATGATGAAGCCTAGGGAACAGCTCCAAGACCTCTTCAAGAATGCCAAGCAAGAAGTATCGAACTACAAAGAGCTACAAGAGCTATTCGAGGAAAAACTAAAGGAGACCGTCATCCAAATGATGGCTCCCGACTGTCCTTTTCATACCAACAATAAAAAGTCCAACTGCAAGTTCTGCGGCGGAGCTAGTATTTGTAGTGATGTCAAAATCAATAACTTTTAGAAGATATGAGTAGGAATATCAAGGTACTTATCAATAGGGAGATAAAGTACAAGGACTCATTGGCGCAGCAACAAGCACTATATAAGAAGGCACTCTCAGACAAACGACAAGGTGTGGAAGTACAGCACCATATCATCTTCAATGAGCACTATCCTGTCATTACCTTGGGCAAACATGCCGATCCGCACAATATCCTCTTTAGCCCAGAGCTTCTGGAGACGAAAGGAATAGACCTATTCAGCATCCAGAGGGGCGGAGATGTCACTTACCACGGACCAGGCCAGTGGACGGTCTACCCTATCTTCGATCTTGAAGAGATAGGGATAGGGCTAAGGCAGTATGTCGACAACCTCGAGGAAGTAGCCATCCGTGTTGCCGCTAAGTATGGTGTCGTAGGTGGTCGCATACATGGTGCTTCAGGAGTATGGATAGACATCAATAATCATCCACGAAAGCTATGCGCTGTAGGCATACAGGCAAGTCGCTTCATCACCATGCACGGTATCGCGTTTAATGTCACGACACCACCCAATGCGTATAGCATCATCAACCCTTGCGGGTTTACCGACAAGGGGGTAACCAATTTATCTATCGAATCCGGTCAAGAGATAAGTATGGAGCAGGCCATGCAGGACTTATGGACTGCCTTTCAGGAAGTCTTCCAACGTCCACTCACCGAATAGACTTCACTTCTTACATTCTTAGAAAACTCAGATAGAAGTAGGCAGGCACTGCTACAAAGAGCAGACTGTCTATTCTATCGAGAATCCCACCATGCCCTGGTAGGATCTTTCCTGAGTCTTTCACACCACAAGAACGCTTGAGAAAGCTCTCAAAGAGATCCCCAAAGGTAGAGAAAAACACCACGATAAGCACAAAGCCTACTAGCTCTAAGCCAAACCTACCAACACCGAGTAAGTGGACAAAAGCCGTAGTACCTATAAGCGCAACCACGGCACCCCCTATAGTCCCTTCCCAAGTCTTATTCGGCGAGACTCTCTGTATCATCTTATGCTTTCCTATAAGCGAACCCACCAGATATGCCCCAGTATCATTGAGCCAGATAGTGATGAAAATAGGCAGCAATATTAGCGTCCCCCAACGGAAGTGCTCCTCCGTTGCCGCTAATAGCAAGAATATCATCGGAACAGTGACATAGAAGTGCGAGAAAAAAGCATGTCCCAGCTCCACACCCGGCTGTCGCTTGATGCGATATATCTCCCCTATCAAGTAGAAAAGGTAATACACCACCAAGGGCAAAGCAGCCATATACACTTCACCGCCGCACCTCCATTCATAAGCGATATAGATAGGCAACCCCGCCATCAGGGAGTGCCATATCTTCAGGAAGAGGGCATATTGGTTGCTCTTCATCATCGTCTGGTACTCATACACACCCAGCATAGCAAAGAGTGCCAGTATCCAAGCCAAGACCTCCACCTTGCCCCAGAATAGGCTACCCAATATCACTCCCACGTATACTGCTCCAGTAATACTCCTAGTCGCAAGAGACTTTAGCTTTCCCATATTATGCTATTTCCAATTAAAGTCCACAATCAAAGGATTGTGGTCGCTATATTCCTTATACTTCGGTATTTTACTTCCTATTGCTTTCGCCTCCCCCTCATAGAAAAGGTGGTCTATCCTAAAGGGCATCCACCTATCGTTAAACGATACGCCTAGTCCCAACCCCGTTTCCGCATAGGCATCTCTCATACCCGAACGTAGTTGGTGGTAAGTATAGCTCTTAGGGGTATCATTGAGGTCGCCCAATACGATCGTAAGATCCGGCTGATACTTCTCCTGCAAATCCTTTAGCTCGGCATGCACACACTCTGCCGCAAAAGCACGCTGATTGAGGTTCGGCCCTAGTCTCCTCTTGACCGCCATAAACTGCTTCGGCAAGTCCTTTAGCCTTAAATCTCTTAGGTAACCCTTGTACTCCTCTCGTTCGCTCTCTACTAGGCTATAAGACTCCATATGGTTATTGACTACCAATATCTTCTTCCCATTAGGAGCTTCCAATAGATAAGCATGCGAGCCATTACCATACGATTCGTACCTTATCTTCTCCTTCGCCTTAATGGGGAACTTCGAAGCAAAAGCCTGACTCCTATACACATGCACATACGGGTAATCCTTAAGCAAGCGCTTTATCTTCTGGGTCTGTGGGGCATTATCTGGGTAGTAGTTTGCCTCCTGTAGTGCCACAATATCCGCACCATACTCCCTTATCAGTGCAGGAACCAAAGGCTTATCCCCCATTCCTCGTTCGATAAATCCCTCCACATTATAGGTCATCACCCTCAAGTCATGTACCTTATTCAGATTATGCCCTAAATTGATAGGGAAATAACTGAAGATATACCCCCAACTAAGGAGCACTACTCCAGTATAAACCAAGAAGTAACCCCACTTGTGCCTAATCAGATAGAATAGCCACAGAAATGCCAATACAGCTAGAATCAAGACAAACCCGAGGTTTAAGAAGGCAGGGATCTGTGTCTTTGTGGGTGAGATAAAAGGAGAGAGCATAGCACCAGCATAGATAACCCAAAAGAGCAAGTTGGGTATAAGTTCTACCACCCCCATCGTTGTGCGAAGGATAGAGAACTGTTTGGCTTTTCGCTTAATACTATGACCCTTTTGGTACGTTTTCATACCCCCATCTGCTTTATCTGTTCGCGCTCAGCCCTATTCAGAGATTGGTAGCCCGACAGATTGACCTTTTCTATCAGCGCACTATCCTCCGCCCTCACCACAGAAAGCCTACCCCATGAAGCGAGTAGATAGAGCAAACCAACTACATAGCCCACGATATGAATGGATTGCACCACACCACCGATAGCGCTCCTCACTCCTATTTCCAAGACGACTATCCATAGGACAAGCGACACGAGCCCCCACCTCTTCCCTAGTCTACGGAATGCCTCTATCGGTACTATTGCAGCAATACCTGATGAAGCCCCCATCAAAATACCATTACCTCCAATAAGGAAGATAATACCACCTAGCACCACACCCGAGAGAAATAGTAGCCAATACTCCTTCTCCCTTATACAGCGAGAATTAGCGAACCAAGACAGAAGTAGTACATTGACACCTACATGTAGCCATCCCGTATGGACAACACCATAGCTCAGTAAACTCCACGGACGTAACCACCACTCGCCCCACTCACTAGAAAGGGTAAGTGCAGCCACGCTCCCATCTCCACCCACCAATGCCAGCCCAAAGAGGAGCGACACGAGGAGCGGAAGAGCTACCTTGCTATTAATAAAAGTCTTGCCAATCATCATTACTATTGGTGCGTGCTCGATTCTCCCACACCTTGATGAGTATAAATCCAAAGAGCATACCGCCCAAGTGAGCAAAGTGCGCTACACCATCGGCGCTACCTGTCACACCATAGAAGAGCTCTAGAAGTCCATAACCCAGTACGAACCACTTTGCCTTGATAGGAATAGGGATAAAGAGAAAGTAAATAGGCGCATTGGGAAACATCATACCGAAACCTAGTAGGATGCCGTAGACAGCACCACTTGCACCAATCGTTAGTAGAGCATCGGAGAAGTACGCCAATTGCTCGGGACTAAATGAGAGTGTCCATACCAGCTCTTGCATGAGCGCAGCACCGACCCCTGTTACAAGATAAAAGACAAGAAAACGCCAACTACCCCAGATCCGTTCTAGCGTGCCTCCAAACATCCAGAGGGCAAACATATTGAAGAAGATATGGCTCACACCTCCGTGCATAAACATATAGGTGACCAATTGCCATAGCCCAAACTGAGCCGACCGAAAGTAGTGCAACCCCATCATATCCGTGAAGTCAACCCCACCCCTCGGCAAAGCCATCTGTGCCAAGAAGGCAATGACATTAATAATGATTAGGTTTTTCGTCACGTCCGACACCTTATCTTGCAAACTTATCCTCATCTACTTATGCTCTTAATACTATATATTACCTCCTACAAAGATACCTTTTTCCCTTCAGAATCCATTACCCCTGATACTTTGGGGATGGACCATAGGCGTTGGCTGCGGGGTGACTATCCTGCATGAGTTTGAAGAGGGCTAGCCCGGCAATGCCTGTAAGCATCAATTGCAGTAGCTTAGCGCCTTCAAATCCGAAGTCTTGCGCTATTCCGTAGAGTGCTGCATAGAGGACAAAGACAATGTAACCCTCTTGCCCTACATCCTGACACCTCCGCCACAATACAGCTAGCATCAAAAAGGCATAAAGCCCGAGCAGCCCAGCCATTACCGCTTGAGGGACTGCCTCACCCAAGGTGAGCAACCATATCATCACCGCCATCCAAGGGATAGTCACTACCAAACCGAAGCTAAATAGCTCCATACGCCTAGCCCTGCCGCTAAAGCGGAATAACCCACCGAAGCCACTCCTCACGCCCTGAAAGAAAGTCATCCTACTCCGCTCCATCCTCCAGTGCTCTATAATAATAGACCGAGCCCGTTACAGGTTGCCGTTCACGATTCGTCACGAGGTCGTATTCACCGACCTTAATCCCTATCAGGCTCTCCGCCGTGAACGCACTCCAAGGGAGGACTACCTGGTTATCCATTGTCGTAAGATAGGGGGCTTCTTCCCCCGAAGGCACTTCGCCATCCGTCCTTAGGTAAAGTGCGAAAAGCTGATGTGGTTTCGTACGCTTCCAAGATATATGAAGCCCCTCTTCCACCCCCTCAAGTAGCAGCTCCTGCTCCTCCATCCACTCGAGTGCCACACCTCTATCTATAGATAGAGATGCGCTTTTTAGCCAATCTTCAGCAATGAGCTTACGTGTACCCAAACTATTAGAAAGGGCGTGCTCAGCCCTAAACATGGCTGTGCCTGCTAGGTCAGGTATAGTATCGAGATACTGGAGCTGGCTCTTCACCTCCTGCAGAGGCCAATCCCCCTCACTACGCATCACCATATAAGGACCCATACCCACCACAAGAGGTACGGCGAGTACCTTCTGCCACTCCTTTACATAAGGATAGAAGCGATCTCCTCTCTGGTACATCATAGGCACTACAAAATCTATCGTCCCAGCCTTGGACCACGCCACCGGATCCTGCCATACCTCATTGTACGCAGTCCACCCGCTCTCACGGAGACCGGGTACATTATCGTATGTTCCCAGTACCGAGGCACTCAGGAGTGTGAAAGGGCTATGCGCCTTCACCTCTTCGTAGACTTCCGCCACTATCTTATTGATATTTTCTCGTCGCCAATCCTCAAGAGTTCGGCACCCATTATGAGCGTTGAACCTACTCTTATCGGGGAAGTCCTTTGCCCTATCAGGATAGCGAATATAGTCGAGATGTACCCCAGCAACATCATAGTTAGCCAACAACTCCTTTACAATCGCCCGCATGTGCTTACTTGTGGCGGGTTTGGAAGGATCCATATACCAATGCCCTTTATAACGAACCACATCGGAGCGGTGTTGCTTGGGATAAGCCCATGAAGGCATATCCTGGACATTCCGATTATTACCAATAGGGGTCACTACCAGCCACGCATGGAGCGTCATGCCCCGCTTATGACATTCCTCTATCGCAAAAGCAAGAGGATCATAGCCCAAAGTGTAACCGCTATTCGCAGGCACAAAGTCGGTGCTCATAGGCTCTACCTTGGAAGGGTAGATAAGCCGACCTCTGCCGCGTACTTGTAGAAAAACAGTATTGGTACCAATCGCTTTCAATTCGTCCAGCATTCGTACCAGTTCGCGCTTCTGCTGCTCTTCTCCCGCTCTACTCGTGGTCGATCTACGAGGCCAGTCTAACCCATAAATAGTCGTTAGCCATACCGCCTTCATATCATGCTTTGGACGCAAGTCTACTGCACTTACCGGCCATACCAGAAGCGCCAAGACAAGAGCCACGAGTACTCTTCTTACCCTATCTCTCACCAAAATAACATTAGCTAAATGAGATATGGTCGATTAGGCGTACCCCACCACAGTATACAGTGATACAGCCAGTGGTATCCTCGCCCCATTCCTCTACATTTTCCAGAGTGTTGGTATCCACAATACTGAAGTACTCTACCTCGAGCATAGGATGGGCATTGATCTCCTCCACTACTGCCTGATGCACCTCTGCTACTCTCTTGCCTGCAGCTTTAAGCTCGAGCCCATTGCGGAGCGCCTCATAAATCTTGGGTGCAGCTTCTCTCTGCTCAGGAGAAAGCTTACGATTACGACTACTCATAGCAAGGCCGTCACTCTCACGTACTACGGGGCATGAAATCACCTCGATACCCTCCATATCGGGTGATAGCTCTACCATGCGGCGAATCACCGCAATCTGCTGGAAGTCCTTAAGCCCGAAGTAGGCCTTATTGGGGCGTACCAGTCTAAAGAGCTTGCTTACCACCCACACAACGCCTTTGAAGTGCCCAGGACGGTATGCACCCTCCATTACCTCTGCTACCCTACCTAGGTCATAATCTGGTGCCACCTCCCCTTCGTCGTACATATCCTCTGGGGTTGGCAAAAAAACGACATGTACCCCAACATCCTCCAGAAGCTTCAAGTCCTCTTCCGTATTGTGCGGATAGGTCTTGAGATCATTAGGGTCATTGAATTGCGTAGGGTTGAGGAACACGCTCACCACAGTTATCTCACACTCTCTGAGGCTACGCTCTACGAGACTAATATGCCCCTCATGCAAGCCACCCATCGTAGGCACAAAACCTACCAACTTCTCTCCCCTTATCTCGTGGAGCAGAGCCACTAGCTCTGCCCTAGTCTTTGCTACCTTCATAATACAATTGAAATATCATTATAATGCAACAAAGATACCCCATTCCACTATCCTACACAATAGCCAACCGACAGATATAACAAGCTTTAACCCCATAGCCATCCTCCTTGACCGCCCTAGGCATATCCTATGACCATTTAATATATACTAATCACTACAATTAGTATATATTAAATCACCCATTTAGTATATACTAATTTGGTCAATTAATATATACTAAATGGTCATGGGATATACCTAGGGCGGTCAACGGACAGGGGTATATGGTTTTTCGCCTATACTAAATGCGGTCTTCTCCTAGATTTAGTAGACTATTTTCGGGGCAATTTAACTATCCAGTTGACCCTATTTGCCTGAGGTTTCACTGGTCTGTTGACTCTCATTTACTTATTTACTTGACTATGCGCACTAAGTGGTTGACTTTTTATCTGCAGTACACTATGGCATACCACTCTAGCTATCCGTGACAAAGTTGCCAGCAAGTAGTTATTGGCAAGGTTATTGCAGGACAAGGGTAGAATAATATTATATGGCATAAGAATATGAAGAAAGAGCAATACGATAAGGAGCAGGAGGAAGAGCAAGTAGCACAAGACTCTGCTCCCCAAAACGAAGCCACTGAAGGAGAAGTTACCTCGGAGGTGGAGCAAGAAATAGATGAGACTGAGACTATTCGCAAGGAGCTTGCGGAACTGAAAGACAGTTATCTCCGACTAATGGCGGAGTACGACAACTACCGCAAACGCACCATAAAGGAGAAAAGTGACCTCATCAAGTATGGTGGAGAGAAGATTGTCACTGGATTCCTCGATATTATGGATGATATTGATCTTGCTATCAAGAATATGGGTAGTGCTGAGTCGATAGATGGGCTCGTAGAAGGCGTTCAGATAATACAGAATAAGTTTATCGGGGCGCTTAAAGCCCAAGGGGTGAATGCTATGGAAGTGATTGGAGAGGATTTCGATGCCGACAAGCACGAGGCTGTAGCTATGGTAGCTACCGATGATGCAGAGAAGAAGGGCAAGATCATAGACTGCATACAGACTGGCTATACTCTCAACGATAAGGTGATACGTCATCCAAAGGTCGTTGTAGGCAACTAACTTATAGATGGGAATATGGCTGAGAAGAGAGATTATTACGAAGTCCTAGGTGTCAGCAAAGGTGCCACGGACGAAGAAATAAAGAAAGCGTACCGCAAGACTGCCCTTAAATACCATCCCGATCGCAATCCTAATGACAAGGAGGCGGAGGAGAAGTTTAAGGAAGCTGCCGAAGCATACGATGTGCTAAGCGATCCGAACAAGAAGGCTCGTTATGACCAATTCGGGCACGCTGGCATGGAGGGTGCTGGTGGATTCGGTGGTTCTGGTGGCATGAGTATGGATGATATATTCAGGCACTTCGGAGATATTTTCGGCAGCTTTGGAGGATTTGGCGGTTTTAGTGGCTTTGGCGGCGGGGGCAGTGCACCCCAAAACTATGGCTCGGACTTAAGAGTTCGTATCCACGTAACCCTCCAAGAGGTGATGAAGGGTACTACTAAGAGGATCAAGGTCAAGAAGAATGTCGCTTGTTCGCACTGTGCTGGCACAGGAGCCGAGGCGGGTTCGGGTACGGAGACGTGCTCTACCTGCGGTGGTTCAGGTAGGGTCATCAGGATGCAAGAGAGTGTCTTTGGCAGAATGCAGACACAAACTACTTGTCCTACTTGTAGCGGTACAGGAAAGGTTATCAAGAATAAGTGCAAACACTGTGGTGGCTCTGGGCTCGAGAGAGGTGAGGAGACCATCGAAATCAATGTACCAGCAGGAGTAGCTTCGGGCATGCAGATGACCCTGAGAGGGAAGGGCAATGCAGGACCCAACGGAGGTCCAGCAGGAGATCTTCTAGTTCAGTTTGAAGAGATTGACGATGCTGAATTTATCCGCAGTGGTAATGATGTTGTCTACAATCTACTTATCCCTGTGACTACGGCGCTTCTGGGCGACAAGATTGTAGTGCCTACACTCGATGGGAAGGTGAAGATTACAATAGAGCCAGGCACCCAGTCGGGCAAGATTCTTCGACTGAGGAATAAGGGCTTGCCAAGTGTACGAGGCATAGGGCGTGGCGACCAGCTGATTGTGGTACACTTATTTATCCCAGAGAAGTTGGATAGCAACGACAAGAAACTGATAGATCAGCTCCAGCAGAGTAAACACTTCCAACCAACTGAGGCGGATAAGAAACGACTGACAGAGCAACAGCGTATGCGCTACGAGTAGTATACTGGAATGAAAAAGAAAGAAGCGGTGACCTCCTCTGGGAAGTCACCGCTTTTATTATGCTTTTATCGCTCTATTCCAACGGAAAATACGGAAGGCAAGAAGACTGCTGAGCGCTCCGATAACGAGGATTATACCTCCTACTAGGAGTAAGTCTAGCGGTCGAAAGTCCACAGGATAGCTATCTAACAAGAAGGCGGAGTTATCTGCCATACCTAGCTTAGCAAAACCATACTTCGCCTGTAGCAATACGAGAGTAGTACCGATAACTAACCCAATAACCAGACCAGTAATAGAAAGTAACCACCCTTCGAGAAAGGGGATGAGATCAATCATAACCTTCCTAGCTCCTAAGAAACGGAGTGTATCAGCATCGTGGTGCTTCTCGATAATGAGCATACCTAGCGTACTGATAACACTAAAGAGCAAGAGAATGAGCACAAATAAGAGAAGCAATAGCGAAAACCACTTCTCCATCTTTACTACCTTATAGATCTCGGGGTGTTGCTGATAGCGATCGAGAAGCTCAAACTGGGTAGGCACCTTTACCGGATGACTCAAAGCCAAATAGCTGACTTCGTCTCCATTGTACTGCAATAGGGCTCTAACCTCGTCCAGAGAGAGGAACACGACCTCGGTATCCTCGGCCTGATCTACTTGGAATACCCCAGTCACATGATACGCCTCAGTCATAAAACCACGGGCAGGATTGACTGAAGAGATACGCCCTATACGTTTGGGCAGCGTAACTTCTAGAGGGGAAGAGTAGCCCACACCTGCACCAAGGTTCATAGCTACCCCTAGCCCTATCACAGCGGTAGGCGCCTCTCGGATGCCGAGGTCGAAATCCCCCATATGCATGTACCGATCTATCGGTGCATGCTGGGTATATCCCTGCCCTAGCCCTATGACTCTTACCGATTGGCTATTGCCCTCGAAAGTAGCCACTGCCTGTGTTTCCAGCACGCCAGCCCCCCCTTTAATACCGAACTCCGATGGAGAAAAGACTTGTCTATCTATCCTCTGCAGCTTGTACGATGGCGATAGCACCGATAACTGGCTGGTAGTGAAAACCTCGAACCCATTAAAGACAGAGAGCACCACTACCATAGCCGTAGTGACGAGCGCTATGCCCGCCACCGCTACAATAGCAATGATATTGACGGCGTTGACACTCTTCGGAGAGAAGAAATACCGCCAAGCAATTCGCCAAGCATTGCTCAGGTCATGTACCTTCATAATAGGAGCGCTACTCTTTGTCAGCAGGGTTATTGGAGATACCCAATAGCTCATCAATCCTTTGGGCGTAGGCTTCGCTGGTATCTAGTTCGAAGATAAGCTCAGGGATATGCCTCAATTGAGACGCCATCTTCCTCCCTAGATCATAGCGCACAGTAGGCGTATTTTCCTTGATTGACTGCATCATCTCCTCTGCACGGGCATCTGGGAAGATACTGAGGAATACTCGTGCGCTACTGAGGTCGGGACTTAGTCTGACCTCAGTTACTGAAATCATTACCCCCTTAGTCTTACGAGTCTCCTCGTGAAATAATATCCCCAATTGCTTCTGTATCTCTCGTGCTACTTTCTTTGTCCTAAGTGCATCCATTACTTTATCCTTATCATTGTTAGACCATCCCTTACGGGCATCAGTACCTTATCCACGCGTGGATCCTCGACTACCATTTGATTGAACCGCCTTATGCCCACTGTCTGAGGATCGTGGTGCTCCTCCTGCCACAGCTTACCTCCCCACAGTGTATTATCCGCCAGAATAAGCGCTCCCTTGGGTAATCTTCGGGAAAGTATCTCGTAATACTCGGGGTATTGAGCTTTATTGGCATCGAGATACACGAGGGAGAACTCCTCTATCCGGAGGCTCTCAAGAGCTTTGAGAGCATCGTCTATCCTCAGCTCTACTTTATCCCTCACCCCCGCTCTCTCAAGATTCTTCTCGATGCGTTGGCGTAGTTCGTCATTCACTTCGATCGTGGTGAGTAGCCCACCCTCGGGCAATCCCTTAGCAAGACATATCGTAGCGTACCCGATAAATGTCCCTATCTCCAGCACCCTAGCAGGCTGAAGGAGCTCTACCATCATGCTCAAGAATAGACCTTGTATGTGACCTGAGACCATGCGAGGATGCGTAAGAGAGAAATTAGCTTCCCTCGCTATCTCATGTAGCACGGCAAGCTCGGCAGAGGAGTGCGCTCTTATGTACTCCTCCCTCGCCAGCTCCTCTAGTCGCTCTATCATCTTTGGTCTTGGGTAGAAGCGAAATACTCCAATACGTCTCGCACCCTGCTGATATCCAAACTAGTGGTACCGACTTCATCTTTCAGCGTACCACCGATGTAGGCAATCATATCGTCTAGCTCCAAAAGTCCCTTATTCAGAAGTATTTCTAGTGCCTTGGCATAATACTGTCGGCGGGTGTAACCCTCGTGACTTTGATATATAGGATAGATACCATAGGAAAGGTTGAGTTGTCTAGCGACTCTTGCATCTTGGCATATCGCATATATCGGAGCCTCACCACGGTAAGCGCTAAGATTACGAGCGCACCTACCCGAAACCACATCGGTAACAATCGCCTTTACCCCTAGCTTCGACGTAGACTTCACAGTGTACTTAGCCAGATAGCTAGTGACGTCTACCACATCATCCTCACCTTTCTTCAGCTTCACTCCTCCCCTATCTTTTTGGTGCCGCTCTGCCTCCTTGATGATTCTTGCCATAGTCCTAACGGCCTCAGCTGGGTACTTACCGTAAGCCGTCTCACCACTGAGCATCACCGCATCTGTATTCATCATGATAGCACCCGACACATCGGACACCTCTGCTCTTGTAGGACGAGGGTAATGAATCATAGTATGGAGCATCTGGGTGGCAACTATCACAGGCTTCTTTTTTAGGATAGCACGATGGATTAGATCCGATTGGAGCGCTGGAATCTTCTCGAAATCAATCTCAATACCGAGGTCTCCACGAGCAACCATAATACCATAACTGGCATCCAAAATCTCCTCTATATTATCAACGCCCTCTTGGTTTTCGATCTTCGAAATAACCTTTATACCTTGACCTCCATGCTCATCGAGCACCTTCTGAACCGCTTCTACATCGGCACGATTACGCACAAAGGAGTGAGCGATAAAGGCAATCTCACGCTCTATGGCATAGAGGATGAAGTCGTGGTCACGCTGACTCACCGAGGGCAAATCGATATGTACATCTGGGACATTTACGCTTTTTCTAGACCCTAGTTCACCATCGTTCTCTACCTCACAATAGAGCTGGTGCTCATCCTTATCCAGTACGCGCAGCTCCACCTCTCCGTCATCAATAAGTACACGAGCGCCTACAGGCACATCTCTGACGAAGTTTTCGTAATTGACACATATACGATTGGCAGTAGAGATATCGTTGGGGTCTGCAACGATAGTAACCTTGCACCCCGTGCATAGATGCACATCTTGCTCAAATCGAGTGGTACGTATCTCTGCCCCCTTGGTATCGATAAGGATAGGAATATCGGGAGCCACGGAACGGATGTTATCCACTAGTCGGTCGAAACCTTCCTTGTCAATATGTGCAGAATTGAGACGCACCACATTGATACCCTCTTCTACCAGTCGGCGGATAAAGGAGGGCTCACACCTCTTATCCGAAATCGTTGCTACAATCTTTGTCCTTTTGTCCATAAGTGTCATTGATTAAATTTATCTCCTTGATATCAAGTGTGCCACGGCGAGGCGGTATCCGTCCAGTCCGAATCCCATCATCATCCCCACACAGACCTCACTTAGGAGGGTAATATGTCGGTGCGCTTCACGCGTAGCTATATTACTGATGTGCACCTCTACCACTGGGCAGTCTATCGCCCTAATGGTATCTTGGAGGGCATAAGAGTAGTGCGACAGGGCGCCAGCATTGATAATCATCCCATGCGAATAGGGTGCTTGGCTTTGCATGTAATCGATCAAATCGCCTTCGTGATTGCTTTGATAGTAGACCAATTCCCATGCTGGGTACAGGTCTCTTAGGCGCTCTAAATACTCCTCAAAGGGAGTAGAACCGTAAATATCCGGCTCCCTTCCACCCAAAAGGTTAAGGTTCGGACCATTAATGATATGAATCTGCCTACTCTCCATATTACTCCTATTTATTCTTTTACACAAAGATACCAAATAATGTCATGTACTGAAATAAGTTAACGTCTAGGATGCGCTGCAAGGGAGTAGGTGATTAGGCGAGAAATGGGTATCTTTGTGGCATATAGTATAATATAGACAAGGACATAGAGAAAGAAAATGGCACAGCAAAGTGACGACAATCTATTTAAGAAGATAATAGCACACTGTAAGGAGTATGGATTCGTATTCCCTTCTTCGGAGATTTACGACGGACTGGGGGCGGTGTATGACTATGGTCAGAATGGTGTAGAGCTAAAAAATAATATCAAGCGCTACTGGTGGGAGTCTATGACGCTACTCAATGACAATGTAGTGGGTATCGACTCTGCGATATTTATGCACCCCACTATCTGGAAAGCCTCTGGCCACGTAGATGCTTTCAATGATCCATTGATTGATAACAAGGTATCCAAGAAGCGTTACCGTGCTGATGTCCTGATGGAGGAGCACCTTGAGAAGATTCAGGGTAAGATAACAAAGGAGGTGGAGAAGGCAGCTAAGCGATTTGGCGATGCCTTCGACGAAGCTCAGTTCCGTGCAACCAATGCACGTGTACTGCAATATCAGGCAGATTATGATGCTATCCACAGTCGCTTTGTGAAGGCCCTAGAGGAAAACGATCTTGCTGGGCTCAAGCAGTTGATAGATGACTGCGAGATCGTGGATCCTATCAGCGGCAGTAAGGAGTGGACAGATGTCCGTCAGTTCAACCTGATGTTCGCCACCGAGATGGGCTCTACTGCCGACGGCGCCATGAAGGTGTACCTTCGTCCAGAGACCGCTCAGGGTATCTTTGTCAACTACCTAAACGTGCAGAAGAGCGGTCGCATGAAGATACCATTTGGTATAGCACAGATTGGTAAAGCCTTCCGTAATGAGATTGTGGCACGCCAATTCATCTTCCGAATGAGGGAGTTTGAGCAGATGGAGATGCAGTTCTTCGTAGCGCCTGGTACAGAACTAGATTGGTTCCAAACCTGGAAGGAGCGCCGTCTTCGCTGGCACAAGGCTTTGGGGCTTGGCGATAACAAGTACCGTTTCCACGACCACGACAAGCTTGCGCACTATGCCAATGCCGCTACAGATATAGAGTTTGAGATGTCCTTTGGCTTTAAGGAGGTAGAGGGCATTCACTCTCGCACCGACTTCGACCTCAGTAGGCACGAGGAGTTCTCAGGCAAGAAGCTGCGCTACTTCGACCCAGAACGTGGGGAGAGCTACGTACCTTATGTTGTGGAGACCTCTATCGGTGTGGACCGTCTATTCCTAAGCGTGCTCTTCGGTAGTTATGAGGAGGAGCAGTTGGAGGGTGGCGAGAGCCGTGTAGTACTCCACCTACCACCTGCATTGGCGCCTAAAAAGGTAGCTGTGCTTCCACTGGTACGCAAGGATGGTCTACCAGAACTAGCAAGGCAGATTGTGGATGATCTGAAGTTCTACTTCCCATGTGACTACGATGAGAAAGACTCTATCGGTAAGCGCTATCGCCGTCAGGATGCGCTCGGCACACCTTTCTGTATCACTGTAGACCACGATAGCCTAGAGGATGGCAGCGTTACTATTCGTCACCGTGATAGTATGGAGCAGGAACGCGTGCCTATCGGCGAACTACGCAGCATGATAGAGGATAGAGTGAGTATGCAATCGCTACTAAAGAAGATATGAGAAATAAGTTGTTTTTAGTCCTAGCCTCAGTAGTAGCGATGCTACTACTTGCGAGTTGTGACAATGCTCTACAACCAAGAGAGGAGACGCAGTACAAAAAGGATAATGATGCCTTCATTGAGAAGGTAGATAAGGGAACGGAGTATAAAAAACTCGTCTTCCTCAATGCTGAACACCCTATTTACTACAAGGTGCTTGCCCCTGGAACAAGCAAGGCATACCCATACCAAGAGAGTACCGTGAGGACTCAGCTGAGTGGTAGACTGATCTCTGGAGAGGTCTTCCAAGCTGATGGCGAACTCGTCTCTCAGGTCAATGCGCTTATCCCTGGCGTACAATATGCGCTCCAATCTATGAATGTAGGTGATAAGTGGGAGATAGTCGTTCCTCAGCAACTAGGCTATGGAGCTTACTCTAGAGGCTATACAATACCTGCCTTCTCTACCCTGATATTCACCATCGAACTACTTGAGATCGTAAAGCCATGATAGCAAAGAGACCGCTGATACTCGTTAGCAATGACGATGGGGTATTTGCTAAGGGACTCGTGGAGCTATATACTGCGCTTAGAGACTTGGGAGATATTGTCGTGATAGCACCCGATGGGCCTCGCAGTGGAGCATCAAGTGCGATTACCACCTCTGTACCTATCCATTACAACCTCGTACTTACAGAGCCCGGACTTACCATATATAGCTGTAGCGGCACACCTGCTGACTGTGTCAAGCTAGCGCTCAATGAGATCGTACCTGTACTCCCTAATCTTGTGGTTGCTGGCATCAACCACGGCGGGAATGAGGGTATTGCTGTCAACTACTCTGGCACACTAGGTGCCGCTATCGAGGGGACTATCTTTGGCATCCCTTCCTTTGCTGTATCGCTCATCGATGGCAAACAGGAGAGTGACTACCTAGATAGCTGCCGCTTTGCTCGTAGCATAGCCCGCAAGATACTCAAGGAGGGGCTCCCCAAGGGGGTTTATCTCAATGTCAATGTCCCTTGTGTACCAGAGGTACGCGGGTTACGTGTCTGTAGTCAGGCCGAGGGGCGCTATGTAGGGGAATATGTACGGCAGACAACTCCCACCGGACGCGATGTCTATTGGCTATCTGGGGAGATTCAGCTCTCCGAGCCAGTAAATCAGAACTGGGATGTCCCCCTAATCGATAAGGGGTATGCTACTCTGGTGCCCTGTAATATCGATGTTACGGACTACGAGTTTATACAGAATATAAAGCACTGGGACGAGTGATATGAAGTACTTCTTCGTGGCTGGTGAAGCGAGCGGTGACCTCCATACCTCCACGGTAATGGGAGCACTTTCTTCGCTCGACACCGAAGCGCACTTCGCCTATATGGGTGGAGCAAAAATGAGGGCTCTTGGCGGCGACTGTATAGTTGCCTCCGAGAGCCTTGCTTATATGGGGGTACTAGATGTGCTGAAGAATATCAATAAGATTCGGCAGGCTGCGCGCCAAGTGCAGGAAGGACTATTACGCCACCGTCCTGATGTGGTAGTGTGTGTCGATTACGCAGGGTTTTGCTTTCGCTACATTCTGCCTTTCGTGAGGGAACATCTGCCTAACACCAAGATTGCCTACTATATCCCACCCAAGGTATGGGCTTGGAAAAAAGGGCGTATCAAGACTCTCCGAAGCCATACAGACCTAGTCCTTTCTATCTTCCCCTTCGAAGTTTCCTTCTTTCAGGAGCATCAACTACCACAGGTGCAGTATGTAGGCAATCCATCCATGGAGGAGATAGACGAATACCTCTCCCAGGCAGTTACCAAAGAGGAATCTCCCTATATAGCGTTGCTTCCTGGCAGCCGTCGGTCAGAAGTAGAACTAAACCTCCCCACTATGCTACAGGTTGCGAGTAGCTTTCCCGACATGCGCATCAAGGTTGCAGGCACTTCAGACCTCCCCAAAGAAGTATACGGCACCCTTGGCGATAGAGCAGAACTGGTCATAGGCAATACCTACGGCATACTGCATGGTGCTAGAGCCGCCCTTGTTACGAGCGGCACCGCTACACTCGAGACTGCCCTCGTAGGCACACCTCAAGTCGTATGCTATGCGCACAAGGCGGGGAGGCTAGCCAATTTTGTCTTCGAACGTTTCTTTTCTACGCCCTTTATCTCATTAGTGAATCTTGTAGCAGGGAGAGAGGTCGTAAGCGAACTTTATGGCGGGTTATTCCGAGAGGAGAAAATATGGAGTGCCCTCAGCCCTCTACTATCTGGTGGTTATGAGCGCGCACAGATGATGAGCGGATATCGAGAAGTCCGCCAAAAGCTACAGACAGAGACCACTCCATCTGTAGCAACAGCCAAAGCTATACTTAACTTAATACGATAATACAGACTTATGAAAAGAACAATGATGTTTCTTGCATCAGTAGTAGCTCTACTACTAGTAGCATGCGGTGGTGAAAGTCAAGAGCAAGAGACAACTACACAAAAGGGCGACAAGCTACAGGTAGCAGTATTCCAAGGTCATGGAGGTTCTGAGACCTGCGTATGGGAGACTATGGCAGCGGTGGGAATGGATAGCTCTCTGGAGGCGCGCCTACTCACCACGAAAGATATTGCCGATGGACAACTCTCCGAAGTCGATGTCCTCATCGTTCCAGGTGGAGGGGGTAGCCGTCAGTACCTCAACATAGGCTCAACCGGACGTGAAGCAGTACAGCAATTTGTTCGTGATGGCGGAGGATATGTCGGCATTTGCGCTGGCGCTTATCTCATCACCGACACCCCTGAGTATGCTTCTCTAGCTATGAGCGGGGCTCAAGCACATGATATAGAGCATGACAACCGCGGACGCGGGATTGCCAAGGTTACTCTCACAGAAGAGGGCAAGGGACTATTTCCCGAGGTAGCAGGCCAAGACACCTTATATATAATGTACTATGAAGGACCTGTGGTATTGCCTAACCCTGAGAGCAAGACCAAGTACACAAGCTTTGCTACTATGGAGAGCGATGTGCACGTGGAGGGCAATGCACCTGTGGATATGACCAATGGCAAGAGCTTCCTCTACATTGCCCAATATGGCAAGGGCAAGACCGCTTCTGTGGTAGGGCATCCAGAGGCCACCCCTGGCATGCAGTGGATGATCTCCAAGATGGTACACGGGGTTGCACCTCGGCAAGTAGAGCCACAGCTCAATAGTAAGTTTGTGGATCCCTCTAAGTTCGGGCAAGAGATACTGATGACCGAAGAGCGTAGGCAAAAGGAGAGCGAGAGTTTCCAGACCTTCCTCTATGGCGCTACCGAAGCACAGCTCAAGGCACTCGACTGGCTGATGCAGCATAATTCATGGGATGCCAAGCGATGGATACAAGGGCTAATCTTCGACAAACGCCCCGAGATGCGCCTTGCAGTAGCTAACTGGCTCGGCTGGTCGCTCTACCGTATGTATCTGCCCGACCTAGAGATTGCACACGAAAAAGAGACCGATCCAGAGGTGAAAGCTGCAATGGCTGAGGCGATTGAAAAGCTAAAGTAATAAAAGACTCCTGCCGAACAATCCTTTGAGCTTATCCGTTATACCTATACAGTTGTATTAATGATAAAGGATAATAAGATATGATAAAGGATATGTTCCAAGAGAGCCGTAGCAAGTACGGTTTCGATGAAACGGTGGAGAAGTTAGGCGAGATTATCTCTGCCAAAGGGTGGCGCATTACTCATACTCACGATATGCAAGAGACCATGACCAAGAATGGCTACTCCGTGTTGCCCATCAAGGTGGTGGAGCTCTGCAACCCTGTGTATGCGAGTCGGATGCTCTCCGAAGACAGTCTGCGCATCTACTCCAGTCTGATGCCCTGCCGCATTTCTATCTATGAGAAGTCCGATGGTCGCACCTACGTATCGCGCATGAATAATGGAGCTATGGCAGGGATGATAGGTGGCGTAGTAGAAGAAGTGATGAGCGGTGCCTACCACGATGCTGAGGGCTTCGTAGCGGAGCTTTCTGAGTGAGATCAAAGCCTCTATTTACAACAGCGACATTTCTGCGTAAGGATTTAGACGAAGCGCACTATCCTACATAAAAGTAGGCAGTGCGCTTCGTCTTTGTATTAGTTGCTAGTCCCACCACTTCCTCTACCGTAAGTGCCTGAAGCTACTCTAGGGAGCGAAGAAAGTCCCTAGCGGAAGGAACTAGAGTTTATTATGGGGAGGAACTAGAGTCTCTCGCGGGAGGAACTAGAGTTCCTCGCCTGAGGGACTGACGCTACTCTAGGGAGTAACCATAGCCCCTCGCTAAAGTACCGAAGACGATATGCCCTTCGCCGATAGCATTTTGGCTAAGGAGAAGTATCTCCATATTGGAGTTTTTAGTACCTTTGTGGCGTATTTGTTTTAATAACCATCGTCAGTGGTGGTCGTGGAGAGATTTGGGCTTGCTTGCAACCACGGTAAAAAATGCTAAATGAGTGGCTCAGCGCACCATTAATATATACGATATACAGGGTCTGAGTATCTCTTTTGGCTTTCTTTACTTCTCTCTCGGTTGTGCTGGCGTATAATGAAATAAAAGGAGGAGTTATGAGTTATTTATTTACTTCCGAATCGGTAAGCGAAGGACATCCAGACAAAGTAGCGGATCAGATATCCGATGCTATCTTGGATCATTTCTTGGCACTAGATCCCGATAGTAAGGTAGCATGCGAAACACTAGTGACCACAGGTCAGGTGGTGATTTCGGGTGAAATTTCGTCTAATGCGTATGTCGATATCCCTTCGGTAGTACGTGGGGTAATCAACCAGATTGGTTACAATAAAGGAGAGTACCTCTTCGATGGTAATTCGTGCGGCATCCTCACTGCGATCAGTGAGCAAAGCCCAGATATCCACCGTGGTGTAGTGCGTGAGGATGTAAGGGATCAGGGCGCTGGCGATCAGGGCATGATGTTTGGCTACGCCAATAATGAGAGCGACACCTACATGCCCTTGCCAATAGAGCTTTCACACACGATACTCCAAGAGCTGACCAAGATACGCAAAGAGGAACCAGAGCTGATGCCTTACCTTCGTCCCGATGCTAAGAGCCAGGTGACGCTTGAGTACAACCTCGATCGTACACCTAAGCGTGTGCATACTATCGTGGTGAGCACACAGCACGATGAGTTCGTGAGGTCTCATGCAGGTCTATCCCAAGCTGAAGCAGACCGAATGATGCAGGATCGTATCAAGAAGGACATCCACTCCATACTACTCCCAAGAGTGGTGGAGAAGTATAGTTCCGAGGTGCAGAAGCTATTCGATAGTAAGGTGATTCTTCATGTCAATCCTACTGGGAAGTTCGTTATAGGGGGTCCAGCAGGAGACACAGGGCTGACGGGTCGTAAGATCATTGTTGACACCTATGGTGGTAAGGCGTCTCATGGTGGTGGTGCCTTTAGCGGAAAAGACAGTTCGAAAGTAGACCGTTCGGCTGCTTATGCAGCTCGGTACCTTGCGAAGAACTTAGTAGCAGCGGGTGTAGCCGACGAAGTGAAGATACAGGTGGCTTACGCCATTGGGATTGCGGAGCCGGTGAGCCTATTTGTAGACACCTATGGAAGGAGTCATGTAGACCTCAGCGACGAGGAGATTGCTGAAAAGCTCAAGGAGGTATACGACCTCCGTCCGTATAGTATCGTGGAGTCGCTCCGCCTCAAGCAACCTATCTATCAGGAAAGCGCTGCTTACGGGCACATGGGTCGCACCCCTCGCAAGACACAGAAGCACTTCGAGAACCCTTATGGCGAACCAATCGATATGGAAGTAGAGCTATTCCCTTGGGAGGAATTAACCCTTGTAGATAGGCTTAAGGAGGTCTTTTTCTAATCTCTTTTCGTCTATTACTAATTAGTGAGAGAGGTGTACCTGAAATATGATTTCGGGACACCTCTCTTGGTATGGCTTGCTATTGGGGATATCTTTAGTATCTTTGTCCTATAACATAAAGGATTCAATGATAATGTATAATACGCCAAACGAAGTACTAAAGCTCACCGAGGGGATGGCGCTCAAAAAGTACAATACCCCAGCCGTAAAGTTGGCTCTCTTGGGCGTATTGGGTGGCGCCTATATTGCACTCGGAGGATGGCTCTCCTTTTATGTTTCCCACGGAATGCCATATATTACGGAGGGTAATCCAGCGTTGGTAAAACTGATTCAGGGTGTACTCTTTCCCGTGGGATTAATACTAATCATATTGGTGGGTGGTGAGCTCTTTACTGGTAATACTGCTTACCTAGTAACAGGGGCAAGAAAGAGGATAATCCCATGGGGATATCTTGCGAAGAATTGGGGAATCGTGTGGCTGACCAATCTTGTGGGGGCATTACTCCTATGCTACCTACTTGTACAGCAAACAGGGATGCTGGCATCCGAACCATGGGTGAGTGCAATCGTCAGTACCGCCAAGAGCAAAGTATCTCTTCCATGGTCTACTATTTTCTTCAAGGGAATAGGAGCCAATTGGCTCGTATGCCTTGCCGTTTGGCTTGGGCTTAGTTCGCAAGAGATGCTAGGAAGGCTTGTGGGGCTATGGCTACCGGTGATGGTTTTTGTAACACTTGGCTACGAGCATAGTGTAGCCAATATGTTTTATATCCCTATGGGGATGATGTGTGGAGCCGACGTTAGTATTGTTCAATTGTTTTGGAATAATCTTATCCCTGCTACCCTTGGCAATATAGTGGGAGGTTCGATATTCGTTGGGCTAGTCTACAGCTATTTATACATAGAGAGGAAATGAAACGCTTACTTTTGATTTTGCTTGCATTGCTCTTACCACTAGGGGCTGTTGCCCAGAGTATTACTCTGGAGGAGTGCTTAGAGCAAACCCGCAAGAACTTCCCCCTATTGCAGCAGAAGAAGGTTCAGCAAAGGATAGGGGAGAATCTTAGCAAAGCCCTTTGGTACGCCTATATTCCACAGCTTTCACTAGAGGGACGGGCAACCTTTCAGAGCCATGTTACAGAACTAGATGTGCCAATGCCCCAGATACCAGGAATGCCCCCAATGCTGCTGGACTTACCAGAAATACCCAAGCTGCAATACCAAGCGTATATTCAGGCAACGCAATTACTATGGGATGGTGGCAGGGTTAAGGCTGGCACTCATCGGATAAAGGCAGAGACGAAAGTACAGCAAGCAGACGTAGATGTCCAGCTCCAGAAGGTAGAGGAGGGCGTAACAGAGCTTTACTTCTCCCTATTGATGCTGGAGAAACAGCAGGAGCTGCAACAGATATTGATAGATGAGCTAGCCCGACAAGAGCAGAGGGTCTCCTCGGCACTCGCTAATGGGGTAGCGACGGAGAGCGACCTTGACTTCGTGAAAGTAGAACAACTGAAAGCCGAACAAGCTAGTGAGCAACTGCAGCTGAGCCACCAAGCTGTGCTAGAGACATTGGGCATCTACACGGGTATGGAGCTTTCGGCAGATACACGAGCTACAGTACCGGCTGCACCAATACTTTCCTTGGCAGAGGAGAGTCGCTTGGCACCTCAGCGCGCTGAGCATAGGATGCTCGATGCTCAGCTAAAGAATGCGGATGCCATTTGGCGAAGTTACAAGGCAGAAGGTATGCCTACAATTGCCCTATTTGCCAGAGGAGGATATGGCAGACCTGGGCTCAATATGCTTGATCCCGACCCTAAGACCTTCGCCATAGGTGGGGTAACGCTTAGTTGGAACTTTGGGAAGCTCTACGACTATAGCACTCAGCGAAAGAAGCTAGAGGGGACTAATCTTTTGATTGAGCTAAAGAGACAGGCATTGGAGCGTGAGATAGCAAGCAAAGAGGCACAATATAGCGCCGAGGCTAAGCAATACCAAGCGTTGGTAGATAAGGATAACGAGATTTTGGCTCTGCACAAAAGGATTGCGGAGCGTGGAAAGCTCCAAAAGAGCGAGGGGACACTCTCTACCACTGACTACCTACAGCAGATTAGTAATTACCATGCGGCAGAACAGACGGCTCAGGTACATCAATTGCAGTACCTACGCTCGCTCTACCGCCTAAAGAATAACAAAGGATTATGAAAAAGGGGTTGGCGTTGATTGCCCTAGTGATGCTCGTCGTGAGCTGTAAGGGCAGCGATGATGCGTTGATAGGCTCTGGCAGCTTCGAGGCTACGGAGGTACTGGTCTCTAGTGAGGCAAATGGCAAAGTGCTTGCTTGGGATGTAGAAGAGGGTAGTGTGCTAAGAGAAGGTCAGCAGGTGGGACTCATAGATACCATACAACTATACCTACAAAAGGAGGCTCTACTGCGCTCGGGCAGGGGAGTACGTGCTGCAAGCCCCAATGTGACCACTCAGACCAAAGCCCTCGAGGTACAGCTCGATGACTTGAGAACGCAACGTGAGAGGACTGCTCGGCTATTAGAGGCTGGCGCAGCTACGCAGAAGCAGCTCGATGATATCGAGACGGGCATTGCGGCCCTCCAAAGCCAATTGGCAGCAAGCCGTAGCACGCTCTCCAATAGCAACGCTCAGATATCTGCCCAGAGCTCAGCTATCGATGTACAAGTAGCACAAGTAGAGGATCTCATTGCACGCTCCGTGATTAGGACACCTATTGATGGCACAGTAACGGCTACGTATATCCACAAAGGGGAATTGGCAGGGCAGGGGCGCCCCCTATTCAGAGTAGCGAACCTCTCCGATATGTATCTCCGTGCTTATGTCCAAGGAGAGCGCTTGACTAAGCTTAAACTTGGGGATACAGTGAAGGTATATGTCGATAGCGAGGAGGGCAAACAACGTCAGTATGAAGGCGTGATTACCTGGATATCCAGTGTAGCAGAGTTTACGCCAAAGACGGTTCAGACGGAGGACGAGCGCTCCAATCTGGTCTACGCAATCAAGGTAAAGGTGCCCAATGATGGCTACCTCCGTATCGGAATGTATGGCGAGGTAAGATAACGTGTTACGAGAGGAGATGATACGAGCAGAGGAACTCAGCCTCACTTTTCCCTCTCCCGACGAAGGGCGCGTGGGTGTTGGGACAGCTCCTGGTGGGCTTTCCTTTCTGGTAAAGAGGGGAGAAATCTTCGGTGTGATTGGTCCCGATGGAGCCGGCAAGAGTACCCTGTTTCGCATCCTTTGCTCTCTTATGCTTCCCGATAGCGGCAAGGCTATAGTAGCAGGGTACGATACGAACAAAGATTACAAGGCACTCCGCAAAGTCATAGGCTACATGCCTGGCACCTTTTCTCTCTATCCCGACCTTTCGGTGGAGGAGAACCTACAATTCTTTGCCACGATATTCGGAACCACGATTGAGGCGAACTATCATTTGATAGAGGATATTTACAGTCAGATAGAACCCTTCAAGACCCGCAAAGCTCGCTCTCTCTCTGGAGGCATGAAGCAAAAGCTAGCACTCTCCTGTGCGCTTATCCATAGCCCCGAGGTGCTTTTCCTTGACGAGCCTACTACTGGTATCGATCCTATCAGCCGTGTAGATCTATGGAATATGCTGCGAAAACTAGCCAAGCGAGGAGTGACTATCGTAGTCTCTACACCTTATATGGACGAAGCCAAGCAGTGCGATCGCATCGCTTTTATGCAGGAAGGGCAATTCCTCACTGTCGATACGCCACAAGCTCTTGAGCACAACTACCCACACCCTATATTCGAAGTGCGGGGCGACAATCGCCTAGAGCTACTCGGACTACTTTCCACCTTCCCCAAGGCGATTAATAGCTTCGCCTTCGGAGAGGTTTTTCATATCACAACGGAAGAAGGTGTATCGGAAGTCGAGATTGCGGCACATATAGGGAGCAATAAAGTAAGACGCATTAAAGCCGGACTAGAGGATGCCTTTCTCCTACTCTCAATGTCCAAGAACGTATGAATAGTCAGTATGTGATAGAGGTAGAGGGTCTCACCAAGGTATTTGGCGACTTCTATGCCGTGGATAATATCTCCTTCAATGTGAAGAAGGGCGAGATATTCGGCTTCCTTGGCGCCAACGGTGCAGGTAAGACCACTGCTATGAAAATGCTATGTGGGCTCTCCAAACCCACAAGCGGGGAGGGTCAAGTAGCGGGATGCGATATCCTGAAGGAGAATGAGGAAATAAAAAAGCACATAGGCTATATGAGCCAAAAGTTTGCACTCTATGACGACCTCACGGTAAAGGAGAATATCCGTCTCTTCGCAGGCATCTACCGTATGCCACTCTCCGAGATTCGCACCAAGACCTATGAGATGCTACACCGCCTTGAGTTCTACGACTACCGCAATACCTTAGTAAGTAAGTTGCCCTTAGGGTGGAAACAAAAGCTCGCCTTTTCTATTTCCATCTTCCACCAGCCCGAGATTGTCTTTCTCGACGAACCTACAGGAGGAGTAGACCCTATTACTCGCCGTAAATTTTGGGAACTCATCTACGAAGCTGCATATGGGCAAGGGATTACCGTCTTTGTTACCACGCACTACATGGACGAGGCAGAGTATTGTGATCGGGTCTCTATCATGGTCGATGGTAAAATCAAAGCAATGGGAAGCCCCGCACAACTCAAGGCGGAGACAGGTGCCCAAGATATGGATTCCGTATTTAAGCAAGTGGCAAAAGAAGGGAGGCGAACCGAATGAAAGGGAATCTAATCAACCAGTTTTGGGCATTCGTAGGGAAGGAGTTCATCCATATCTTACGCGATCCCTACACTCTATTGATATTGATCATGATGCCTATAGTGGAGATTCTCCTATTCGGCTTCGCACTCAATATGGAGGTCACCAATATCCGCACCGCGGTTATAAGCCTAGGAGAGAGTAGGTACACACAGAAGCTACAGGAAAAACTCAGGAGTAACCCCGACTTTATCCTCCACGACAGCATGATTACGACCTACGAAGCAGAGGCGCTACTCAGAGCCAATAAGCTAGATATGTACCTCGTGATTCCCGAGGGGTTTGATAAAGATCTCTATAGCCAACAGCCCACCGAGCTCCAGATGGTAGTAGATGCGTCGGATCCGAATGCTGGGGAGATGCGGGTAGGCTATGCCTCAGCCCTATTTGGCTCTATTATGGAGGAAGAGCTAGGAGTAAAGAGCCTCCCGTATACCATCAATGTCAATAACCGTATGCTGTATAATCCTATGATGCGCTCGAGCTACAACTTTGTCCCTGGCATTATGGGACTAGTGCTCATCGTGCTATGTACGATTATGACCAGCGTGAGTATCGCCCGAGAAAAAGAGCGGGGCAATATGGAACTGCTGCTTGCCTCTCCCGCTCATGCCACTATTATGGTGCTCTCCAAGGCAGTGCCCTATTTCATGGTATCCCTCGTGAATATCACCTCCATACTTCTGCTCTCCTACTTCGTGCTAGGGGTACCCATCCGAGGCTCGCTTCTCCTATTGGTATTCATTACTATGCTCTACGTCTTTGTCGCGCTTGCCATAGGCTTGGCTATCTCTAGTATGGTCGAGAATCAGCAAGGTGCCGTCATCGTCTCAGGGTTCGGCATGATGATGCCTACCATCCTTCTCTCCGGCATGCTATTCCCCATTGCCAATATGCCGCTCATCTTGCAATGGATTACAGCCATAGTACCGGCGCGGTATTATATAGATGCCACCCGGAAAGTGATGATTCAGGGAGTCGGTATTGGCGTAGTATGGCCACAAGTGCTAGCGCTGGTAATCATTGCTACAGTCATGATTACTATAGCAATAGTCAAAATCAAACCCCGACTTAGATAGCCTATGGTACTACGTTTTCTACTAGAGAAAGAAGTAAAGCAACTCTTCCGCAATCCTATCCTCAGGGGTATGCTGGTGTTTTATACCCTTATTGTACTCTTTTTCTTTCCTTGGACCATCAATCAAGAACTAAAAGAGCTCAAGGTAAGCATCGTCAATACCGATCAAGGGCAGTATGCACAGAGATTTATAGGGAAGCTCCAAGGCACCCCCACTATACAAATCCAAAACATCTACCCCGATTATCCCACTGCGCTAAAAGATATTGAGCGCCAAGAGTCCTTGGCGATTATAGTACTTCCAGAAGACTTCAGCCAAAGCCTAGAGAGAGACAAGGAGACAGAGGTGCAAGTACTCATCAATTCAGTAGATGGCAGCCAAGCGGGTCTCGGTCAGAGCTACCTCACTCGACTGATTCAAGAGTACTCTTCAGAACTACGTGTGTCAGACCCTCAGACGATAGAAATAAAACCGGTCTACAAGTACAATGGTACGCTCGACTATCAGTTCTTCATGCTCCCAGCACTCCTAGTCATAATGATAACCCTCTATAGCAGCATATTCCCCGCTATGAGTATCGTGGTGGAAAAAGAGCGTGGCACACTACAGCAAATCAATGTTACACCAGTGAAGCGTACCCTCTTTATCCTTGGCAAGATTATCCCCTTCTGGGTCATCTCAGTACTTGCGGTAGCCATCAGTGTGCCTATCATTTATTGGGTATATGGGCTAGGCTTCCAAGGGAGCTTCCTCCTCTACCTATTTTCTACCCTACTCTTCTGTATCGGGCTCTCCTTTATGGGCGTAATTCTCTCCAATCTCTCCGAGACCATACAGCAGGCTATGTTCCTTACCCTCTTCTTTATCCTTATCTTCTTCCTCGTTAGCGGACTATTTACCCCAGTGAATGCCATGCCTCTTTGGGGGCAAGCGATAGCTTACGCCAACCCTCTTACCTACTTCATTCGTATCAATCGCATGATGTACCTCCGTGGGGCAGGCTTTATGGATATCTATCCCGACCTGATTGTCCTCATCGGCTTTATCGCCCTCTTCAGCACAGTAGCCGTCCTCACCCACAACAAGCGTCGCAATTGATTTCCAATCTCTTTCTTTGCACCATACTAGGCGCATAACCGCCCTACGCTTTCTCCCCTGCACCTTCGCTCTACCCTACCCTGCCTTCCCTTTCTCTATAGAGCGCATGACCATTTAATATACGTAGTCGGGGCAATCCAGGAGTAAACGAGTGTCAAAACAATGGCATACGAGGTTCAACGGTAGTGGTAATCGCTGTCATCTGTAGAAAGATATCACTAACTTTGCAAGTACTTAGAGACTTTCCAATAAGACAGAACGAGATGGCAAAGAAGAGCAACAAAACCAACGTGGCACGGCTAATGGATGCCGCTAACATAGGATACGAACTCGTACCATACAAGGTAGATGAGGAGGATCTATCTGCTATACACGTAGCCAATCAATTGGGAGAAGATATAGATCAGGTATTCAAGACCCTTGTGCTGAGAGGCAACAAGACAGGCATCCTTATCTGTGTCATCCCTGGCGATGCCGAAGTAGACCTCAAGAAAGCAGCACATATCTCAGGCAATAAGAGCGTGGAGATGATCCACCAAAAGGAATTACTCCCTCTTACGGGTTATATCCGAGGTGGGTGCTCACCCATAGGTATGAAGAAGGCATATCCCACCTATATCCATGAGACATGCCAGCTATTTGACCATATCTATGTGAGTGCAGGGGTGCGTGGTTTGCAGATCAAGATAGCTTCCGCCGACCTTATCAACTACACTGCCGCTACGGTGGGAGACCTCTGTTGCTAATCATTATTTTGGGTACCTTTGTAGAAAGTGACAACAACGTATAAAACAGAGATATGACACACGAACATCCAGAGAATAATAGCGATTACTTGGGTCTTAAGGTGAATAGTGGCGTAAGCGATGTCCCGATAGTAAACCCTTACCTCAAACCTAGGAAGCGGAGGCTCCTCTCTGCCGATGAATATGTAGAGGGCATCCTTGCTGGCAATAGGGCTATGCTCTCTCAGGCGGTTACATTGGTAGAGAGCCGTCTGCCTGAGCACAGGGAGAAAGCCCAAGAGGTGATTGAGCGTTGCTTACCCTACTCTGGGCGTTCAGTACGTGTAGGTATTACGGGAGTACCTGGTGCCGGGAAGAGTACCTCGATAGATGCCTTCGGCATGCACGTGGTAAAGAGTGGGCACAAACTAGCAGTGCTCGCCATAGACCCTTCTAGCGAACGTTCCAAAGGCAGTATCCTTGGGGATAAGACCCGTATGGAGCGATTGGCAAAAGAGGAGGATGCATTTATTCGCCCTAGCCCATCGGCTGGATCCCTCGGAGGTGTGGCTCGGAAGACACGTGAGAGTATTATCCTCTGTGAGGCAGCAGGCTTCGATACCATTATAGTAGAGACCGTGGGTGTAGGGCAGTCCGAAACAGCGGTACACTCTATGGTAGACTTCTTCCTCCTCATCCAATTGGCAGGCACCGGAGATGAGCTTCAGGGCATTAAGCGTGGTATTATGGAGATGGCGGATGGCATCGTTATTAATAAGGCAGATGGAGACAATATCAAGGCAGCAGACCTTGCAGCTTCGCACTTCAAGAATGCGCTGCACCTCTTTCCACCTGCCGAGAGTGGTTGGACACCTGAGGTCAGGACTTACTCGGGCTTTTACGACCTAAGGATAGATGAGGTATGGGATATGATTGACCGCTTCATCGCATTTGTCAAGGACAATGGGTACTTCTATCGCCACCGCAACCAGCAATCTAAGTACTGGATGTACGAGAGTATCAATGAGACTCTTAGGAATACTTTCTACAACAACCCAGAGATTATCAAAGAACTACCGAAAGTGGAGCAGGCTATACTTGAGGATAAGATGAGTTCATTTGCCGCAGCGAATAAACTACTACAACTATTTTACAACGACTTGAGAGTAGAGGAATGAATAATAGGTCACTATATATGATTTGCGCCTTTGTTGCGCTGGTGTTATTGATACTGGAGCGGAGAGAAATCCGGTTCGTAGATATCATTGGGCATGTAGTAGTATGCGGTGGAGCCATTTACTATGTGGTGCATCAGTACAAGCTCAAGAAGTCGGTGACCCTCTTGATGGCATTGATGGCTGCTTTAGGAATAGTTTACAACCCTATTTATCTGCCACATCTTCCCAATGTAGGATGGGTCATTGCCCATGTGGTAGCTATGGTACTCTTTTACCTAGTATCGCTTCGGACACCTATAGGAGAGGCTATCGGTAAACACCTTACTGAGAAATAACGGGCACCCAATAGATTAGGAAGAAAGTAGTACCTTTGTAGAGATACAAAGCAGAAAAAAGACTTACTGATTAGGATGAGACAAAGATGGACTAAAGTGATGCTGGTATGCGCTATAGTAATGATGGCGCTACCTGCGTGGGCGGAAGAGCGCGAAGTACTCCGCCTGAGAGAGGGGTGGAAGTTTACAAGGGAGGACAACCCATCATTTAAAGAAGTAAACTACGATGCTACGAAGTGGCAGAGTGTAGTAGTGCCTCATGACTGGGCAATATACGGTCCTTTCGACCCCGAAATAGACAAGCAGTTTCTTGCTATTTCTCAGGACGGACAGAAGACCCCTATCTACCACACCGCGCGTACCGGTGGGCTTCCTCACGTAGGTACTGGTTGGTACCGCAATAGTTTCCGTCTGCCTACTACGCACAAGGCGGGCGATAGAGTGGAAGTTAAGTTCGACGGGGCTATGAGTAATGCCCGTGTCTATGTCAATGGTAAGGAAGCCATCTTCTGGCCATACGGCTACAGCTCTTTCTATGTCGATGTCACAGACCTAATCGATATCTCAAAACCAGAGCAGACATTGGCAGTGCGCCTTGAGAATCCCGCCGAGACTTCGCGCTGGTATCCAGGAGCAGGTCTATACCGTAATGTATGGGTCACCTTTGCCTCAGGCGTAAAGGTAGCTGAATGGGGGCATCAGATTACGACTCCCAAGGTTCATAAGGACTGGGCACAGGTAAATATCAAGACAACAATAGAGAACACCCTGGGGGTATCTCCTAAGCAAATCTCCCTACGCACAGCCATCCTAGATGGAGTGCAAGAGGTAGCGGTGACGGAGAGTAATGGCAGTGCTCTTTTCGACAACACCTTGGAGCAGAATATAAAGCTCAATCACCCTAAGCTATGGGACCTAAAGCAGCCGAACCTATACACCGCCCGAACAGATGTATATGTGAATGGTGAGCAAGTAGATAGCTATAGTACTACCTTTGGCGTGCGTACTATCGAACTCATCCCCGACAAAGGCTTCTTCCTCAATGGCAGAATGGTGAAGTTTCAGGGCGTATGTCTGCACCACGACCTAGGTCCTCTCGGAGGTGCCACCAATAAGCGTGGATATGAGCGACAGATAATGAAGATGCAGGATATGGGAGTGAACGCAATCCGGACCTCCCACAATATGCCGGCGCCAGAGTTCATAGAGGCTGCCAATGAAATGGGTATTATGGTAATGGCGGAGAGCTTCGACGAGTGGCGTATCCCGAAGGTAGAGAATGGGTACCATCTCTACTTCGACGACTGGGCAGATAGAGACCTCACCAACCTTACCCGACAGTTCCGCAACGCCCCATCTATCGTGATGTGGAGTATTGGTAATGAAATCTATGAGCAAGGGGAAGAGGGTGGCAATAAGGTAGCTTACTACCTCCAGAATATCTTCCATAGAGAGGATCCTACTCGTCCGGTAACCGTAGGTATGAACGACCCCAATAACGCAGTGGCGAATAACTTCGCCTCCATAATGGATGTCGCAGGCTTCAACTACCACAATTGGCAGTACGAAGAGGCGTATAAGAAGCTTCCTCAGCGCTTGATCATGGGTGCGGAGACAACCTCTACAGTATCGAGCCGTGGGGTATACAAGTTCCCAGTGGAGCGCAAAGCTATGGCAACCTATGACGATCAGCAGTGCAGTAGCTACGATGTAGAGCACTGTGGTTGGAGCAACCTCCCCGAGGACGACTTTATGAACCACGAGGACTTCCACTATAATATAGGTGAATTTGTATGGACGGGTATTGACTACTTAGGTGAACCTACGCCTTACTATACCGAGTGGCCAAGCCATTCGTCTTACTTCGGAGCGGTAGACCTAGCGGGTATCGAGAAAGATCGCTTCTTCCTCTATCGCTCGCACTGGAATAAGGGCGAAGAGACGCTGCATGTCCTACCCCACTGGAACTGGCAAGGGAGAGAAGGCAAGGTAACCCCTATATTCGTCTACACCAACTACCCATCTGCCGAACTATTTATCAATGGTAAGAGCCAAGGCAAGCGCACGAAGGATCTTTCTATCTCTACCAAGACTGGTAGGGAAGGACTAGAACGCCAACCGCGCTATCGCCTGATGTGGATGGATACTACCTACGAACCAGGCGAAGTAAAGGTAGTTGCCTATGACAACGAAGGTAATATCGCTGCCACTAGGGTAGTGAAGACAACGGGGAAACCCTATGCAGTGAAGCTGACTTTGGAGAATGACAACCTACATGCCGATGGTGAGGATATCGCTTACGTACGTGTACAAGTGGTAGATAAAGACGGTAATGTAGTCCCTACAGCTACCAATGAAATTACCTTCAAGGCTACAGGTGCTGGGGCGTTTCATGCTGCAGCAAATGGCGATGCTACTTGTATTGTACCATTCCAGAGTACTAAGCAACCAGCATTCAGCGGTCAGCTGACTGCCATAGTGCGCTCGTCTAAGAAGGCAGGGACGATTACGCTAACGGCTACCAGCCACGGTCTGAAGTCCGATACGACTAAGATTACAACCATAAAGTAAACCGTGGAAACATCTACTAACCACAAAGCAAAAGTACAGGCGTATCAGGTCAGTCTTTGGGTGAATACAATCCTACCACCACTCAAGTTGGTGGTAGGATTTCTAGGCAATAGTGCCGCCCTTATCGCTGACGGTATCAATTCGCTCACCGATATTATTTCCAACCTCGTGGTGTATTTGCTACTAAGGGTTTCGGGGAAGCCTCAGGACGAAAACCACGCCTATGGGCATGGCAAGTACGAGACGGTGGCATCCTTTGCCCTAGGGGCAGCGATGATTGTGGCAGGTATCCTCATCATTGTAGACTCGGGTAAGACTATTGGCGATTACTTCAGTGAGGGCATACTCCCCAAGCAGCCAGCGTACATTGTGTTGGCGGTAGCAATCTTTGCTATGGTGCTCAAGGAATGGGCTTATCGCTATACCCTAAAGAAAGCCAAGGAGACCCGTAGTGAAGTGCTCCATGCCGAGGCAATGGATCATAGGAGCGATGTATTCACCTCTCTTGCAGTGCTTATCGGGGCTGGCTCCTCTATCCTCTTCGGTGGTGTAGCGCAGCTGATGGAGCCTATTGCCGCTATCGTGGTGGCAGGGTTTGTAATGCGTATGGGCTTGGAGGTCACACTGCCATCGCTGGCAAAGCTAACCGAAGCAAGCCTGCCCAAGGAGACAGAAGCAGAAATTCTGGAAATAGCGAAGAGTGTAGAGGGCATTACCGACCCGCATAACCTCCGTACACGTATGACGGGGAGCGACACCGTAGCTATAGAACTAGATGTAAGAGTAGATGGACATAGCTCTCTCTACGAGGCGCACGACCTCTCCATACTGCTGGAGGAGAAACTAGCAGAACGATTTGGAGAGGGCACTCATATTATTATCCATGTGGAACCTACGTTACCCTATATACACAAGATAGGAGGGTACAAGGAGAATGACGGTGGTATTACCCAATAGAATTATAGCTAACCGATTAGAGGCAGGGATAGATGAAGTAGGAAGAGGATGCCTAGCAGGACCAGTAGTAGCGGCCGCGGTAATCCTCCCTATAGACTGCGCTATAGAAGGACTACACGACTCTAAGAAGCTAAGTGCGAAGAGCCGTGAAGCACTGTCGGTATTGATAAAAGAGCAAGCCATAGCTTATGCTATTGCGGAAGTACCTGCCCCAGAAATTGATCGGCTCAATATCCTACATGCCACCTATAGAGCTATGAACCAAGCCGTAGCCAACCTATCTGTGGTACCCGAACATTTACTTATCGATGGTAATAGATTTAAGGGCGAACATGCTATCCCTTACGATACCATTGTGAAGGGAGACGACATGGTAGCGAGCATAGCTGCGGCGTCTATCCTAGCCAAGACCTATCGTGACCATCTGATGCAGCAATATGCACTAGAGTATCCTGGCTACGACTGGGAACACAATGTGGGATACGGCACACCCAAACACCTTGAGGGCATTCGCGCTCTTGGGCTCACGCCTCTACACCGTCGCTCCTTCGCTCCTTGCCAACTTACCTTATTTGATTTAAAAAAATGAAATCATCGAATCATGTCAAAGGCTATATTGCCGCACTGCTATCCGCCAATACCTTTGGGTTAATCCCACTATTTAGTGTCCCCCTGATACGAGAGGGGATGAGTACGGCAAGTATCCTTGTCTATCGTTTTGCCTTAGCCGCAATCATCGTTGCCCTAATCATGGTGGTCAGAGGTATTTCCTTTAAGGAATCTGGGAAGCACCTAAGGCTCATTTTTACACTGAGTATCCTCAACTTTCTATGCGCTTACTTCCTCCTCAATGGCTATAGATCCATGCCCTCGGGAGTAGCTACGGTGATTCACTTCCTCTACCCTATCATGGTAGCACTCCTTATGCTAATATTCTTTGGACAAAAGCTCAATAGAGGGAGTATGTTAGCACTAGTCTTAGGATTTATCGGTGTGGTTTTTCTCTCTGGAATTATGGGAGAAAGTGGTTTTCAGATTGCCTTAGTGGACATCGGACTAGTTGCCTTTAGTGGTTTCTGCTATGCGGTTTATATCGTTATGATTAATCGGAGTAGAGCTGACCAGATTCCTATGTGGCGCCTCACATTCTACCTCATGGTCTTCTCCACCATATTTTTTGGGCTTGTCGCACTGGGCAAACAAGAACTACAATTGCCACAGACACCATCAGCTTGGGGCTTGCTCGCGCTGCTAGGTATTGTTCCGACGATTATCTCTAATATCTTACTGATTAGCGCCATCCCACGGATAGGCTCTACAGCCACCTCTATCATGGGAGTACTAGAACCTGTCACGGCTGTACTCGTAGGCGTACTTATCCTAGGCGAGAGCCTTTCTTTTTCTACTACCATTGGCATTGGCATCATACTAATAGCCGTTGCCCTCCAGATAACCAGCTCTAAATCCCAACTCCCCAGTTAGCGATTACGCCTTTATCCCTCACACAATCATCCTCAGTAGAGATGATTTAGGGCGTAGGCATTTGGCTGTGTAGGGGAAAAAGACTACTTTTGTGGAGTAATCATAGAATATATTTCAACCTATATTTAAGGAAATAACAATATGAAGAGAGACGAAAAGATTTTTAGCCTAATCGCCGAGGAGAGGGCACGCCAGACTAAGGGACTAGAGCTGATTGCATCTGAGAACTTTGTGAGTGATCAGGTGATGGAGGCTATGGGAAGCATCATGACCAACAAGTACGCAGAGGGCTATCCTGGTAAGCGCTACTATGGTGGTTGCGAAGTAGTAGATAAGTCTGAACAACTAGCTATCGACAGACTAAAGGATATTTATGGTGCTGAGTGGGCAAATGTACAGCCTCACTCTGGAGCACAGGCAAATAACCCTATCTACCTGACTTGTCTTAAGCCTGGCGATACCTTTATGGGACTCAACCTTGCACACGGAGGTCACCTCACCCATGGCTCACTAGTCAATAGCTCAGGTATCATCTATAATCCTATTGCTTACAATGTAAAGGAGAGCGATGGTACAGTAGATTACGATGAGATGGAGAAGCTCGCTCGTGAGCATAAACCAAAGCTAATCGTAGCTGGTGGTTCGGCTTACTCTCGTGAGTGGGACTATGAGCGCATGCGTGCTCTTGCAGATGAGATTGGCGCTATCCTATGGGTAGATATGGCGCACCCTGCTGGTCTTATCGCTGCTGGTCTGCTCAAGAACCCGGTAAAGTATGCACACGTAGTAACCTCTACCACTCATAAGACCCTCCGTGGTCCACGTGGAGGTATTATCCTCGTAGGTAAGGACTTCGAGAACCCATGGGGTAAGAAGACACCTAAGGGCGTAACCCGCACTTTCACCTCTCTACTCGACTCCGCGGTATTCCCAGGACTACAGGGTGGACCGCTAGAGCATATCATCGCTGCTAAGGCAGTTGCCTTTGGTGAGGCACAGCAGCCAGAGTTCAAGACCTACCAGCAGCAGGTACTCAAGAATGCGAGCGCAATGGCTCAGACATTCGTAGACCTAGGCTACAAGGTTATCTCCGATGGCACCGACAACCACCTGATGCTTGTAGACCTTCGCAAGAAGTTCCCAGAGCTCACTGGTCGTGTAGCTGAGACCGTACTAGGTGAGGCAGATATCACTATCAATAAGAACATGGTACCATTCGACGACCGCTCTGCATTCCAGACCAGCGGTATCCGTGTAGGTTCACCAGCTCTCACTACTCGTGGTCTCAAGGAAGATGAGGCTCGTGAAGTAGTAAGGAAGATAGACCGTGTACTCTCCAACCCAACCGACGAGGCTGTAATCAAGGCAGTTCGTGGTGAGGTAAATGAGATGATGGGACACCGTCCTCTATTCGACTGGTAATTCTGAAATAGACAGATAAGGAAGTGGCTATGCGGACAACCGACATTCGGAATCCGCATAGCCACTTCGCTTTATTGAGTAAATAAATTGGTATCTTTGTACTCAGTGGGAAGGAGGATATTAAGATTGATATAGTTATGGCTCCATCTGAAGTTTTTTGGAAAGGCATGAAGAAAGGACTGCTACTACTCATGGTGATTGGAATAGTAGCGGCGGTGGTATTCTTTGTATTTATACCAGGTAATAAAGGTCTATTTCTAGGCACTGGCACACTGATATTGGTACTCAATCTAGGGTTAATGTTCATCTTCACCAATGCCAATAGTAAGAAACATCCTGGTGCGAAAGGAAAGAGGGAGTCGAAAGCATTTGATTTCCGTAAAGATAGATAAGTAAACGAACTAAACATATAGACGTAAGAAAGAGAGATGAGAACAATCAGTCCATTGCAACAGGCTCGCGCTAAGTACGAGCCTAAACTCCCACAAGCTCTTCGTGGGCACGTGAAGGCAGTCGCTGGCGAGGCGACACAGTCTGTCGATAATCAGGAAGATATCAAGAAACTATTCCCAAATACTTACGGTCTACCCGTGATTCGTTTCGAGGAAAGCAATACTCCAGTGGCTTCAGAGGCATTCAATGTAGGTGTAATCCTATCTGGTGGTCAGGCTCCTGGCGGACACAATGTGATTGCTGGTATCTTCGACGGCATCAAGAGAATACACAAGGATAGCCGCCTATTTGGCTTCTTGATGGGTCCTGCCGGTCTGATCAATCACAAGTATATGGAGATTACGCCTGAGCTTATGGACGAGTACCGCAACACAGGAGGCTTCGATATCATCGGTTCAGGTCGCGACAAGCTGGAGAATAAAGAGCAGTTCGACAAGGGTTTAATCATCCTACGCGAGCTAGGGATCAAAGCAGTAGTCATCATCGGTGGTGACGACTCCAACACCAATGCTTGTGTACTTGCAGAGTACTACAAGTCTATCAATGCAGGCGTTCAGGTCATCGGTTGCCCCAAGACCATCGATGGAGACCTCAAGAATGAGCAGATCGAGACCTCTTTTGGTTTTGACACCGCTACTAAGGTCTACTCTGAGGTGATAGGTAATATCCAGCGCGATGCCAATTCCGCTCGCAAGTACTGGCACTTCATCAAGCTAATGGGGCGATCAGCATCGCACATCGCACTAGAGTGCGCGCTCCAGACTCAGCCCAACGTATGTATCATTTCGGAAGAGGTTGAAGCTAAAGAGCAGAGCCTCGATGACATTGTCACCTACATCGCTCAGGTAGTAGCCGATCGTGCTGCCGATGGTAGTAACTTCGGTACCGTACTCATCCCTGAGGGACTTATTGAGTTTATTCCAGCTATGAATAAGCTAATAGCTGAACTCAATGACCTCCTAGCACACGAGGCAGAGACATTTAGCAAACTAGACAAAGACGCTCAACTCAACTTCGTAATAGAGAAGCTCTCTAAGGAGAATAGCGAAGTATTCGAGTCGCTTCCAGAGGATGTCGCTCGTCAGCTCACCCTCGACCGCGACCCACACGGCAATGTACAGGTATCGCTTATCGAGACAGAGAAACTCCTTGCCGAGATGGTAAAGAATAAGCTCGCCGTATGGAAAAAGGAGGGTAAGTACACTGGCAAGTTCGGCTTCCAGCGTCACTTCTTCGGCTATGAGGGCAGATGCGCAGCGCCTTCCAACTTCGATGCCGACTACTGCTATAGCTTGGGCTACAACGCAGCCGAACTCATCGCATCGGGTGTTACTGGCTATATGAGCTCTATCCGCAATACCACTCGCCCAGCTGCGGAATGGGTAGCTGGTGGTATCCCTATCACCATGATGATGAATATGGAGCGCCGCCATGGCAAGATGAAGCCTGTGATTCGCAAAGCTCTTGTAGAGCTCGATGGCAAACCATTCAAGACCTTCGCCCAGTATCGAGACAAGTGGGCGCGTGAGACCTGCTTCGTTTACCCAGGTCCTATCCAATATTTTGGCCCAAGCGAAGTTTGTGACCAACCCACACAGACACTCCAACTTGAGCAGGAGTAATTAATGTAACTAAGAGACAACAATAAAAGGGAGCATCGGAGTACATAAGTAGTATTCCCATGTTCCCTTTTTATTTTTACCTATAATAATATGAATTTATCCATACGAAAGACCTTCATACTCGTCGCAGTATTGCTTTGCACTCTGCCAGCTTTGGCGCAGAAAAATAAGCTTTGGTACGATGAGCCAGCTGAGCAGTGGGAGGAGACCTTACCCTTGGGAAATGGTCGTTTGGGGATGATGCCTGGCGGAGATATTAAGGGCGAAAGACTTATTCTCAACGACATCAGTATGTGGAGCGGGAGTCCCGACTCTACACAATGGAGAGATGGTGCAGCTACCTATCTACCCGAGATTCGCCAAGAGCTCCTCAAAGGCAATAACAAAAGAGCTCAAGAACTCGTATACGAGCACTTTATAAGTGGCGGACAGGGAAGTGCCCTTGGCAATGGCAATAGCGCACCCTATGGTAGTTTCCAGATGCTGGGATGGCTTGAGCTACTCTACAATATGCCCAATATGGAGATAAAGGATTACCGACGAGAGCTGGATCTAAGCACCGCCATTGCTACTACCACTTTCAAAATAGGTGGAGTAGAGATGAAGCGCGAATATATCGCAAGCCATGGCGAGGAAGATGTCCTGATGATACGCTTGTCATCCAGTCAGCCAAGAATGATTTCGCTAAGCGCAAGGATTTGGAGGACTGGTACCAATGAGGTAGGCATCGGAGGCAATCGAATGGTGATGAATGGCCAGCTCCCCGACGGATGGGGTACAGACAAGGGGGTAAAATACTCTACCGATGTCCGATTTTATCCTATCGGTGGCTCCATGTACCACCAAAATGGTCGAATGGTTATCTCAGGAGCTGATGAAGTATTGATACTGATTGGCAATTCAACGACACTTCTCCCTGGCTCCAGTAAGTTAGCATTCAAGCCTTGGGATCAACTTCTCGAAAACCATTTGAAAGCTTATAAAGAGAAATTCGACCGAGTATCTCTCGATTTGGGAGAAGACCCAGTAATGCCAACAGATGAGCGTCTGAGGAAGTTTCAGAAAGAAGATGATCCTTCCTTTGCTGCTCTATACTACAACTTCGGACGCTACTTGATGATAGCAGGCTCTCGCCCAGGAAGTTTACCCCTCAATCTCCAAGGTCTTTGGGCGAATAGTACACAAGCTCCTTGGAATGGCGACTACCATCTCAATATCAACCTTCAGATGAACTATTGGGCTACCGAAGTAGCTGGTCTACACGAATATGTAGACCCCTTAGTTCAGCTTGCACTCTCACTCGTAGATAGTGGCACTAAGACAGCCAAGACCTACTATGGTGCGGAGGGCTGGGTAGCACACATGATGACTAATCCTTGGGGCTTCACCGCACCAGGCGAACAGGCATCATGGGGGGCAACTAATACTGGTGGTGCTTGGCTCATGCAACATGTGTGGGACCATTACGCCTTTACCCAAGACACTGCGTTCCTCCAAAGCTGTTATCCTATGCTCGAGGGGTCAGCAAAGTTTTTCCTCAGTTCACTTATTGAGGAGCCTAAGCACGGCTGGCTGGTCACTGCACCAAGCTCCAGTCCAGAGAATGGCTTTAGGATGAAAGGGGATAACACACCACTTTATATCTGTATGGGGCCAACAATGGCCAATCAGCTCGTGCGCGAATTGCTCACGAACCTCCTCTCTGCTGCAAAGGTGCTTGACATCGAAAACGAATGGACTTCCAAAGCGCGTGCCGTACTTCCTCGGTTAGCACCACATCAAGTAAGTCCTAAAGGTTATTTGCAGGAATGGCTGGAGGATTACGAAGAGATAGAGCCACAGCACCGACATGTGTCGCATCTTTATGGGCTATATCCTGGCAATCAGATTTCTACCCACACCACTCCCGAACTAGCGGAGGCGGCAAAGGCTACCCTCAATCGACGTGGCGATGCTGGCACTGGATGGTCAAGAGCATGGAAAATCAACTTTTGGGCAAGACTAAAGGATGGCGAGCGTTCGCTCAAGCTTCTCAAGAGTCTACTCGAACCAGCCATAAAGGGTGGTGGTACCTACGACAATCTCTTCTGTGCCCACCCTCCGTTCCAGATTGATGGTAACTTTGGTGGTACAGCTGCAATAGCCGAAATGCTAATCCAGAGCCAAGATGGATATGTAGAGCTACTCCCTGCCCTACCTAAGGCCTGGAAAAATGGTAGCTTCCGTGGACTAAAGGTGCGTGGCGGAGCTTGTGTAGATCTCACTTGGAAGGAAGGGATGCCTGCTCAGGTAACCCTTTATACACCTCTTGAAGAGACCACTATTCAACTTATGGATCCTTCAAATAAGAGCATAGAGAGCTTCACCCTACACAAGGGCAAACCTATCACCTTCGACTTCTTCTACTATATGCCAGTATCACACTAAGGCTCTACAACATACACCAAAGAAATAGCCACGGCATCCATCTGATACCGTGGCTATTTTAATTTATTCGATGAAGTGAATTAGATCACGCCTTGCTCTAGCATTGCCTGAGCTACCTTCATGAAGCCTGCAATGTTTGCACCCTTTACGTAGTCTACACTACCATCAGGCTGTGTACCATACTTCACGCACTGCTCGTGGATCTTCTCCATAATCCAGTGGAGCTTCTCATTGACCTCCTCAGCTGGCCAGTTGAGGTGAGCAGCATTCTGAGTCATCTCGAGACCAGAAGTAGCTACACCACCAGCATTCACAGCCTTACCAGGAGCGAAGAGCATACCACTATTCTGGAAGAAGTGGATAGCCTCAGGAGTACAACCCATGTTAGATACCTCGCAGCAGCACCAGCAACCATTAGCCTTTAGCTCCTTAGCATCATCGCCATTAAGCTCATTTTGGAAAGCACATGGAAGAGCGATATCGCAAGGTACGCTCCAAGCCTTCTTACCAGGAGTAAACTTAGTAGCCTCTGGGAACTTATCTGCCATATCCTGTACCTTATTGCGGTTTGAGCTACGCATTACAGGCATATAGTCGATCATCTCCTTGGTGATACCGTTAGGAATTTCGCACACGCCATCAGGACCAGAGATAGCAACTACCTTACCACCTAGCTCAGTAGCCTTCATAGCAGCACCCCAAGCTACATTACCGAAACCTGAAACAGCTACCTTCTTACCCTTGATATCCTTGCCAGCCTTAGCTAGTAGGTGCTCAGTGAAGTAAAGTGCACCGAAACCAGTAGCCTCTGGACGGAACTCAGAACCACCCCAAGTCATACCTTTACCCGTGAGGACACCAGTGTGATACTGACGAGTAAGCTTCTGGTACATACCATTCATAAAACCAATCTCACGTGAACCTACACCTACGTCACCTGCAGGGATATCCTGATCTGGACCAATACAGTTTACAAGCTCAAGCATAAACGCTTGGCAGAAACGCATAATCTCGGCCTCAGACTTACCTACTGGGTCGAAGTCTGAACCTCCCTTACCACCACCCATTGGCAATGTAGTAAGTGCATTCTTGAAAGTCTGCTCGAAACCTAGGAACTTAAGCATTGAAGGAGTCACTGCTTTGTGGAAGCGCAAACCACCCTTGTATGGGCCAATGGCAGAGTTAAACTGCACGCGATAGCCAATGTTGGTCTGTACATCACCCTTATCATCTACCCAGTTCACACGAAAAGTAAAGATACGATCAGGCTCTACCATGCGCTCCACGATCTTGTTCTTCTCGTACTCAGGATGCTGGTTGTATAGTTCCTCGATAGACTCGAGCACTTCCTGCACTGCCTGAATGAACTCTGATTCACCTGGGTGCTTAGCTTCCAAGTTCTTGATAATCTCAGCTGTCTTCATAAAATAGTAATTTATAGATTATTAATCCGTTTGTATATCCATTTTTATGCTGAAGCATGGCAAAATGCTCCGACCGCACAAATGTAGCCATTTTAGTTCAATATTGGTACTAAATGTAGAAAACCATGCTATATAACAATAGTTTAGCACATACAATAAAAAACTAACAATGGTGACCTATCGTAATCTGCTAAGACATAGATTGCATACCCCATTGCTGTATAGGCGTCAAACGATAGACCTAGAGACCCTGCACCCAAATCTTATCAGGCATGACCATTTAATATATACTAATTGAGCAATTTAATATATACTAATCACCCGATTTAATATATACTAATCACCACAATTAGTATATATTAAACAATCATTCCTTCTACAGAAAGCGGTCAAGGGATATACCGTTACGGATCACGCTTGATAGCTAAAAGGAGAATAATCGTTACCTATCCCCTATTCATAGTCCCTGAGTTATACATGACAATTTACATTTCCCCTCTACTCCTTACATTTTTGGGATCTTTGCACACCAAAAGATAACAAAGAGATTAGATGCAAAACATTAGGAATGTCGCAATTACAGCGTACGTAGACCACGGTAAGACTTCGCTCGTGGATCGTATGCTACAAGCTGGGAAGTTATTTAGAGAGGAGGGTGCTGAACTCACACAGGAGCTCGCATACAAGTAAAGTGAATATGAGAAAAGAAGCGCACTTACCCACCTTTGTGGCGAATCGGGAACATTCAGAAAGAGGAAATAGTGTTATAATAGCCCTATACTAGTTACGATATTTAGATAGAGAAAGTTTTGTCATATAAAAAAAATATACATACATTTGCAACAAGGGTATTACTACTCATTTTAACTTATTAGTATGGAAGATTATGGAAAAGAGAAAAGCTAAACTGGGGTTCCTCGCTCCTCTTCTTACTGTTGTACTGTTCTTCAGTGCTTATGCTCTAGCTCACGCTAAACAAGATGCCAATGTAGTTACCTCTTGTGGCAAAGTTATAATGACAGTCTCCGAAGAGGACTCGGATATGTCCGAAAAAGAATACGACCAGTATTTAAGGGATATAAACGAGTGGCAGTGTGGTAACCGGAATCGCCCGAATGTTTACTAAACCTCGCTATTAAATTGTGCTGGTCTGTAATGGATTTATTCACTATATACCAGCATGTTACTTTAACTAATTATTTTCACATGAAAGCATCATCAAGTATTTGCTTATTGGTTGCACTCCTTATAGCTACCACTTTTACCTCTTCCTATGCACAAGATTTGTCCAAAGTGCTTACCCTGAAGTCCGAAAAAATCGGAGACGCGACACTCGAGGTAGTGTATCGGTATACTATTTACGACCCTGTATTAGAAAAATCTCGAGAGGGTCATGATATCGTACAAGTAGGTGCGAAAATAGATTTATACTATGATTATGGGTGCTATCAAGAACAACACCAGCTCTCCAAGCAAGACTGGAAGGTAACGAAATTGGAGTGGAACCAGATGTACGATGAATATGGTATTCAGTCAAGAGTCTATTGGCTGATAATAGACAAAGAGCAGGAGGAACTCACTGAGAGAGATTCTAGGGCAGGTACTTCGTGCTATTACGAAGAAAAGATTCCGAGGATTGCTTGGCGACTGATCCCGACAGAGACGAAGGAAATACTTGGGCACAAGTGTACCAAGGCCATTGCTGATTTTAGAGGTCGTGAGTGGCAAGTATGGTTTGCAAGCGACATGGATAGGAGCGGTGGTCCATGGAAACTAAGAGGACTTCCTGGATTTATCCTAGCGGCCGAAACAAGTGATGGAGAGTATAAATACGAAGCAGTCACCATTAGGACCTCCAAGGGGGTTCCCATGTATGTCAGTCCACAAAGCAAGAACACATTCAAAACCAATAGACAACAATTCAATATCCAGATGGCTCGTGGGGCTTGGCAATTCTCTGAGACGATAGTGGCTCGCGGGTTACCGGTGACCTCTTCAGGAAGTAGCAGAGCGAGATTATTTTATAACCCTAGGGAACTTGATTGGATAGACGAATACAATAAGCAATTCAAAAAGTAATTAGCCCCTATCTATCTCGGATGAAAGTGCTATTTGTGTTTGTATTGTTCTTGTCAATCCCTCTATTCTCCTATGGACAAGTAAATGGAAGGATTTCGGACAAAAAAGGTGCTCCCATACAAGGTGCAGTCTTGACACTTAGTCATGAAGTAGTCCCTGATTCGTTACTTCTGATAGGCTACTCCATAAGTAAAGGCGATGGCTCGTTTAGGATCGACTACACAGCACCCACCGAGACTGTCTCCAAACATAAGACGTTCTGGCTAGAGGCACGTCTAATGGGATTTCGTCCGCAAAAGAGAAGGGTACATCTGGGACAAGAAATAGCTATAACCCTTGAGGAGGATGTTATCCTCCTCAAAGAGGTAACTGTCATGGGAGAGCCTGTAAGGAGATCCAACGACACGATTACTTATGTCGTAGATCTCCTGAAACGTCAAAGCGACAAGACTCTTGAAGAAGTACTTAGGCGCTTGCCAGGCGTATCTGTAGGACCAATGGGGGAAATATCTGTGCATGGTAAGCCTATCAATAAGTTCTATATTGAGGGCTTAGACATGCTGGGAAGTGATTATAACCTGGTCACCCGAAACGTACATCCCAAAGATATAGCGTCTGTCCAAATCCTCTCCGATCATCAGCCAATAAAACTACTGAAGGATATAGAGTTATCTGATGCTTCCGCCATCAATATCAAACTAAAAGAAAAAAGCAAGTTACGCCCTGTGGGTAAAGGATATTTAGCTGGGGGTTATGATCGTCGCCCAATTTATGATGCCCTCCTATTCACCTTGCTCGTACGGCAAAGCCGTCAACACCTCGTTACTTTAGAGAGCAATGCCATAGGGAAGCTCAATCCATCAAGGCAAAACATACAAGTACGAAGTAATACTCAATTTATAGCCAATAGCTTTATACCATCTGGATTACTTGAGAGTCAGCCAGTAGGCATTCCAAGCATCCCGATGGGGCACTATCGGGACAATTACTCTGCGGGAGCGACAGCTCACTCTCTCTTCAAACTCACTGATGACAGTCGACTAGCGCCACAATTAAGCTACAGTTATGACACAGATAACTATACGATACAGCGCAAGACAATCACATCTGGATTGGGTGCCACTCCTATTACCATTGAGGAGGGAAGCAATCAAACCAATAGCAAGCATACGCTCCAATCATCTATTGATTATGAACTCAACAAAGACAACGTCTATATCAATAACACTGCGATTGGTTTTGCCACGTTGGGGCAATCTCAAATAGGGCTAAAGGGAGGGAATATTTCGGAGCAAAGAAATAGCCTTAGGGAGTATCAGCTACTAAATAACTTTAGCTATATGCATCGTAGCACGCTCATTCGGCGCGTGGAGGCACTACTTTCTTGGCATCATGCTCCTACACACCACTTGACACTCATCGACAGATCGCAAGGGACAACAAGGCAAATAGCGGAGGGGAGTCAGCTATTCGGAGGGCTTTCTTACAATATAGACAAGCAACTATTTGGGTTTCTCGACAGCTCTCTTGGAGTAGCAGTTTCGGCAGAAAGCAATAGTATAAGGACAGCAAACACTACGAGTACTCATCGAAATACCATACGCTCTACCCACCTGAAAGCATCAATAAACCCAGGAATTAAGTACCAAAAAGAGAGCTGGATACTATCAGCCACACTTCCACTAAGCATGCAGCTATTTCATATGAGAGATTTAGAGGACTCTTCCTCTAAGTTCATAAAACTATTCATCCCAGAATACGCCCTATATGCTCGATTTACACCCAATGCTTACTGGACCTTTACGCTACAAAACCGACATGGGCATAGCTTTGGCAATGCAGGAGACTACCTTTTACACCCCATACAAAGAGATTTCAGAGAAATTATTATTGTAGGGAGTGGATTATTCAGGCATAACCAAACTAATAGTACTAGCTTTTCTACGAAGTTCAATGACCCTATCAATGGGTACTACATTACGAGCCTAACCAACTACATGAAACACTGGTACAACTCCTCGAATAACACAGACATAGGGGTACAACACTCTACGACAGAGGTGGTCACGCACCAAAGAGAAACTAATCGACTCAATCAATCACTACAGCTAGGAAAGGTGTTTTTCCAGATTAGGACTTCTTTCAGCCTAAATATAGATTACACTTATATGGACAATCGAATCTACAGGACAGGCAAACCTATCGACATCAAAAACCACCTGATAAGCGCCAAAGCAAATATTTCAACCAGCCTATTTAGGGATGTATTGGCCTCAGATATTGAAGCTGTTTACTTCCGACAGACATCAAGCCAACAGATAAATACTGGCTTAAGCAGCACCTCCTCAATAGACCTCTGTAAGCTCTCGGCCAAGGTCAGAGTATATTTTTCCAAGGTCTTCTCCATCTTTGGAGTATACAACGGAGTGTGGGAAAAAGGTATCACTCAAGACAACTACAAGCCTTACCATCACAGCTCAATAGGTGCAGAGTACCAAGGTACTGGCTGGGAACTAGAGCTACTCCTATCAAATCTTGCCAACCAAAAGGAGTATATCGATACGAGCTACAGAGGGCTGGATTATTACGAAACAAATACCCTACTACGACCTCGGCAGTTGCTTTTGCGTTGGACATATCGTTACTAACCCTTTGTTCACCAATCACCATTCATTTTTGGTATCTTTGCCGAACAAAAGATAACAAAGGAGATTAGATGCAAAACATTAGGAATGTCGCAATTATAGCGCACGTGGATCACGGCAAGACATCGCTCGTGGATCGTATGCTACAGGCTGGGAAGCTATTTAGAGAGGAGAGTGCAGCACTCACGCAAGTACTGGATAATAATGACTTGGAGCGAGAGCGAGGTATCACGATCCTTTCCAAGAATGTCTCCATTCAGTACAAGGACTACAAGATAAATATAATCGATACCCCTGGGCACGCCGACTTCGGAGGCGAAGTAGAGCGCGTGCTCAACATGGCAGATGGTTGTCTCCTCATCGTAGATGCTTTTGAGGGGCCAATGCCTCAGACTCGTTTTGTGCTCTCTAAGGCAATCGAGATGGGGCTAAAGCCAATAGTCGTTATCAATAAAGTAGATAAGGAGAACTGCCGTCCCGATGAGGTGCAAGAGATGGTGTTCGACCTAATGTACAATCTCGATGCTTCAGAGGATCAGCTCGACTTCCCTACGTTCTACGGCTCAGCCAAACAAGGCTGGATGTCGGACGACTGGAAGAAACCTACCGAGGATATCCATGCCCTACTTGATGCTATCATAGAGTACATCCCTGCACCTCCTATGCTTGAGGGTGATAGCCAGATGCTCATCACCTCGCTAGACTTCTCTAGTTACCTAGGGCGTATCGCTGTGGGGCGTATTCACCGTGGGGCTCTAAGAGAGGGGCAGAATATCGTGCTGATGAAGCGGGATGGTTCACAGCAGACTTCCAAAATCAAGGAGCTTAATATATTCGAAGGACTAGGTCGCCGCAAGGTAGAGCAGGTAGAGTGTGGAGATATCTGCGCAGTGGTAGGGCTGGAGAACTTCGAGATTGGGGAGACGATCTGCGACGTCAATACTCCGGAAGCTCTGCCTACTATCGCTATAGATGAGCCTACGATGAGTATGAGATTTATGATCAACAACTCTCCTTTCTTCGGCAAGGAGGGTAAGTTTGTCACCTCTCGCCATATCTATGACCGCCTACAGAGAGAGCTAGACAAGAACCTTGCGCTGCGTGTAGAGGAGACCGATAGCGCCGATAGCTGGATTGTCTTCGGGCGCGGTGTGCTACACCTATCCATATTGATAGAGACGATGCGCCGTGAAGGCTACGAGCTACAGGTAGGACAACCACAGGTTATCATCAAGGAGATCGATGGGGTGAAGCATGAGCCTATAGAGGAGCTATCAGTGAATCTTCCCGAGGAGTCGGCTAGTAAGATTATCGACCTCGTTACCCGCAGGAGGGGCGAGATGATCGAGATGGAGCAGAAAAACGACCGTACCTTCCTTAAGTTCCGCATACCTTCTCGCGGTATCATTGGGCTGAATAATCAGGTGCTCACAGCATCGAGCGGTGAGGCGATTATGGCGCACCGTTTCCTCGACTTCGAGCCTTGGAAAGGCGAGATAGAGACCCGCAATAATGGTTCAATCATTGCGCTAGAGAGCGGTACGGCCTACGCCTATGCGCTCAATAACCTCCAGAGCCGTGGTAGATTCTTCATTGAGCCACAGGAGGAGGTATATGCTGGGCAGGTAGTAGGTGAGAATACCCGTGACGAAGACCTTGGGGTGAATGTCTGCAAATCCAAGAAGCTCACCAATATGCGTGCTTCTGGGTCAGACGATAAGGTACAGCTTGCGCCACCTATCCGCTTCTCCCTTGAGGACGCTCTCGAGTATATCAAGGAGGACGAGCTGGTGGAGGTAACCCCTAAGTCTATGCGTATGCGTAAGATAATCCTAGACGAGACAGCTCGTAAGCGGGAAAATAGGAAATCATAAATATATGGTGCTGGTAGCCATAGTTACGTACAATGGGCTGGAGTGGATAGATCGTCTGCTCCAGCCCTTTGTGCTTGATAACGACGGACTAGAGATAGTAGTGGTAGACAATGCCTCTACCGATGGCACTCCCGATGCGATCAGCGAGCGCTACCCTTTTGTCCGGGTAGTCAGGAGACGTACTAATCTAGGGTTTGGCGCAGCCAATAACCTACTTATAGATAAAGTCTTAACCAAAGAATACCGTGGTATCTACCTCCTCAATCAGGACGCCTCGATAGAGGCAAGTGCGATACGAGAGCTTGCCGACTACGCTGATTACCATAAAGAGATTGGCATACTCTCGCCCAAGCATCTCAATGAATCAGGAGAAGTGGAGCAGGGATTTGCCCATTACCTGCCAACTATTGAGGCGACTGGCTTTACCCAAGTACCATTCATCAATGCGGCACACTGGTACCTTCCTTATCGTACCTTACTGAGTACTGGAGGCTTCTCTCCCCTCTTTTATCACTATGGGGAGGATCTAGACTTCACTCATCGGGTGCTTGCGGTAGGGCTACAAGTGGGGTATCTGCCTCATGTCACCGCCTACCACTTTCGGAGAATAGACAAACCGAGCCATGAAAAAGAGCTTTGGCTCAAGCAAACCTACCACCTAGCTCAGTTGGTCAATCCATTACTGCCTCGATGGAAGCGGATTTTCCGAGGGATAGTCGCTCCACTTGGTGAGAGCATCACTCGCCCTGAACTATTCCGTATGGTGCGTTCGCTTTATGCCCAAAGAAAGGTCGTCCAGTTGTGGAATAACCGTCCGCCTTTCGACCTTGAGGGACTCAAAAGAGCGGTACAGAGACAGGAGTTTTCCCCAGTACTGCTTTTCGTGTACAACCGACCTAATCACACGAAGAGGATACTAGAGCAGATCCTGTCACAGCCCGAGGTGGAGCAGACGCCTATTTATGTCTATAGCGATGGGGCAAAGAGCTCAGCCGATAGCGCCAACGTACAAGCAGTGAGAGCGCTATGCCAAAGCTATGAGGGAATAACGCTTGTAGAGCAACCCACCAATGTAGGACTCGCCAAAAATGTGATTCAGGGCGTTTCGACACTCCTTCAGCAATACGATAGAGTGATTGTGCTGGAGGATGATCTGTACCTCTCGCCCTACTTCCTTCGCTGGATGAATGACGCCCTTGAGCGCTATGCAGAGAGCAAAGAGGTAGCGCATCTACACGCTGGCACCTTCTACACCCACCCCCATCTGCAGCACAATCATGCGCTCCGCTATGTAGGTAGTTGGGGCTGGGCTACTTGGCGCGACCGTTGGGAACAGTACTGGGAACCAGACGGCACGAAACTCCTACTGGAGCTAGAGGCGCGCCCAAAAGAGCGGAAGCGCTTCGACTACCGAGGCTTCATGAAGTTCACCCGTATGCTGCGCCGACAGACTGAGGGCGCAAACGACTCTTGGGCTGTCCGCTGGCACGCCTCCCTATTGCTTCGAGGCAAACTAAGCATCAATAGTACACCTCCTCTGTCTGCCAATGGGGGCTTCGACGGGAGTGGCACTCACTCTGGTGGTGGTGGCAGGTATTGGACCCCTGTAAGTCCATTTCCGCTGTATGCGGGCGATGATATGCCGACTAGCGAAAGCCGAGAGGCTCTGAGCATCCTCCAGCACTACTACATGCGCACCAATAACAAGGTAATGAAGGGTTGGTACAAACTCAAGGAGCTCCTCGGCAGATGAGTCTATTCAGACTAAAGCAGTTTACTATCCAACAAGAGCTCTCGGCACTCAAAGTAGGCACCGATGGCATGCTCCTTGGAGCTTGGGTAGCAGATCGGTTCCACGAGACACCACCCAGCAGCATCCTCGATGTCGGTACCGGCACGGGCATCATCGCTCTCATGCTAGCGCAAGAGCTACAGCGGTCAAAGATAGTGGGCATAGAGGTAGACCCCCTTTCTGCTCAAGAGGCGCAGTACAATGCGCAACACTCTCCCTTCGCTAGTAGAGTAGAGATCATCCAAGGCGACTTCAGGGCATACCACTTTCCACAGACCTACGACCTTATCGTGAGTAATCTGCCCTACTTCACCCCAACTCATAGCAATAGTGACCGCCGCGAGACCATTGCCAAACACGCTGTAGAGCTATCACCTCAGCACTTCTTCAGTAACTGCCAAGGCACTAATGTAGTCATCATTGTGGCACAATCAGCCTCCAGTCTATATCAGCACGCAGCAGAGGAGGCAGGTTTACACTTGGTGGAACAGGTTGCCATCATCACCAAAAGGGGGAAGGCACCACAAAGACATATTCTACGATTTGCCCCCGACCCCGTTGTCTCGACCAAGCAGAGCCAACTCACCATCCTTCAGAGCGATAGTCGTCACGATTATACCGAGGAGTACAGTCGGCTTCTACGCCCATTCCTCACAATTTTGTAAGTTTGTACTCATATATGAGAGAGTTTATAAAGACAGATGCCGCTACGGATCGCGCATACCTTGTTGGGCTTATCACACCTGATACCAACGAGCAAGAGGTAAATGAGTACCTCGACGAGCTGGCATTCTTAGCACATACAGCGCAGATACAAGCCGTGGAGAGCTTTACCCAGAGGCTAGACCACCCCAATGTCTCCACCTTTGTGGGTAGTGGCAAACTCAAAGAGATAGCCGAGAAAATAGAGAAGGACGAGATCGGCACCGTCATATTCGACGACGTGCTCTCACCCAATCAGCTTCGCAATATAGAGAAGGAACTCAAGGTGAGGATACTAGACCGTACCTCGCTCATCCTTGATATCTTCGCTTCTAGAGCGCGCACCGCGCATGCCAAGACGCAGGTAGAGCTAGCGCAGTACAACTATCTACTGCCCCGCCTCACCCGTCTTTGGAGTCACTTGGATAGACAGCGTGGAGGCGGGCTTATGCGTGGACCTGGTGAGACTCAGCTGGAGACCGACCGACGCATTGTACTCGATAAGATCTCCAAACTGAAAGAGGAGCTCAAAAGCATAGCGAAGCAAAAGGAAGTACAGCGTAAGAACCGTGGCAAGATGGTGCGTGTCGCCCTCGTTGGTTATACCAATGTTGGCAAAAGTACGCTACTCAATCTACTCGCCAAGAGCGATGTATTTGCCGAGAATAAGCTATTCGCTACACTTGATACTACTGTCCGCAAGGTCGTAGTAGAGAACCTCCCCTTCCTCCTTTCCGATACCGTTGGCTTTATTCGCAAGCTACCTACCGAGCTGATAGAGTCCTTCAAGTCTACACTTGACGAGGTAAAGGAGTCTGATCTACTAGTGCATGTCGTGGACATCTCTCACCATAACTTTGAGGATCAGATTCGAGTAGTCGACCAGACACTCAGTGAGATTCTGGGTGATGAGAAGAAGCCTCGAATTTTGGTATTTAATAAGGTGGATGCATTTACTTTCGAGGAAAAGGAAGAGGACGACCTCACTCCACGCACCAAGGAGAATATCTCTCTGGACGAGCTGAAGCAGACCTGGATGGGCAAGCAAGCCGATCTAGATGTCGCATTTATATCGGCTCGTACCGGTCAGGGTATCGAAGAGCTGAAGCAACTCCTCTACCAGCGTGTGCGAAACATCCATGTCACACGCTTCCCCTACAACGACTTCCTGTACGACCTCTACGAAGAGGCATCGGAAGAGTGATAGACGCCTCTGAGACTTCAAAATGAAAAAAGAGTTGGGTTGCTTATATTGCAATCCAGCTCTTTTTATTTTGAGTTTACTAAAAAAAATGATATATTTTTA
>NZ_JADRGN010000050.1:0-12225 GCF_018206105.1 Porphyromonas levii | reverse complement strand
GTATGTTTGTAGGGGCAGTTTCTGACAACTTTGATGAACGCATAGAACAAAAGATTTTCCATGCAGAGATTGTAGTGGACTCAGCCAAAGTCTCTGCCGAAATGAAGCAATACCAGTCCATCCCCACAATCGCAGACTTCACCAAAGCAGATGGCTCCGATGGTCTCCAAGAAACCATCGAAGCCAACTATCGCCAAGTCAAGCAAGATGTCCTTGTCCTTGTGGACTCCGAAATCACCCGCATCAAGTCCGACCCCTCACTTGCTCATCTGCTAAAAGAGTAAATACTAATTTAATTCTATGAATTTTAGTGCAATAAATACTAAATTATTACTCTCAGATATATATGTTAATTTCAATTAATGCAAAGAGTATAATTGGTTACCAAGGTTCTCTTATTACCCTATTTTCTATAGGTGGTTCTCCATATAAGCCTCTAGATTCATTTATTCTTCTCTGTAAGTCAATACGTTCTTGTTCAGACAGCTTCCGACCTTGATAAAAGACTACTGTATCTAACTCCGTGTACAAATCTGTTCTTGCAATATATGGAAGATAAAATTCATTGAGAAAATATGCATCTAATTCGGATAGCTCTAAGTTCTTTGTAATCCTAGCACCACCTTTTTTTAGAAAAGTATATCCTCCATTTTTACTATAGCCCTTAGAGTGAGGCATAGTAATAGAATTATAATCAAAATACCCTCTTTGAGTGTAATTTTTACCGACTTTGTTAAAACACCAGTGAATATCGCTAGGAATGTTGTTCCAATTTATAGTTACATAATCATCTCGATCTTTCCTTTGTACCTCATTAAACATGCCACCAGCATTACACAATGCATGCATTAAAAAGGCCTCCAACTCCTCATCTGTTCCAGAAAAATTTGAAGGAACGTCAATGTATTGTTCACCTCCGGACATGCCAAAACTTCCACTGACCCCGAAATCTTTCTGGACTAACCTTACATAAACATTAGGTAATTTGATATGATAAGGCTCGGCATATTCAGGATCCAATTGTGAGTTATAGAATCTAACATTGGTCTTGGATTCTATTTTGTCTACGGCGCTATTTAAAGCATCTCGAACCCGATCATCTAATCTTGCCGTTTTTACTCTAATCATTGTCCAATAACGACCAGGGTAAGATCCCCAAACCCCTACTGCTCGGAGATTGCTATCGATATTACTTGGTAATTCAAAAATCCCCCACCGTGAAGGTACATGCTCAGAAATGATATTGTCCCAAGAATTTTTCTCTTGTTCCGGAAGAAATACACTCCCAACATTCTTTAGATTTTCTTTTTGAAAATCAGTCAGTGTTGCAATGAACGAAGGAGAGTCTAAATCTAGCTCATCTATTGAAACTCCAGAAGTAGAGAAACATGGAGTGTCAATTTCATCTTTTTGACAAGATGACAACACACTAATAAGAATAAGTGCGATTAGGGTTATTACCCTTGTAGTAAACTTGTAGCTCATAACTTGATAAATATTATTTAGTTTGACATTTATTTAATTTTTCCACAATCTTTAATATGTTATTATACTCTTCATCAGTAATTCCGATGCTTTTTGCATCCTCAATTGAGAGATCAAGAATAAACTCTTTCTCACTTTCAGAGTACCTCACTAACTCAATTAGTGCATTATCAGTGTTTTTCTGGTAGAGGAATAGCAATTCCTCTCTAGATGGCTTGTCAGTCGTAAACTCACTTTCATTTTCCGATGAATCTACTTTTAAATGCTCTTGTGGGCTACAAGAGAATAACCCAAGAAAAACTACAATAAGCAAAACGCTAAGGACATTTCTTACATTCATGGTCTGTATGACTTATCTGTGATTACTTCTCTTACGATATACACTAGCATTCATTGATCCTACAATGCTCTTATATATATCTATATTATTATTCAAATCAAATGTAAATGACAAATAGGGACTCTCTTTACCATCAACGGACATTAACTTTGAGTCTATTATCGATACTGCTCCAGAAGCGATATGAAAGCCCCAATCTGCGTAATCAGGGTAAAAAAGTACAATCGCTTTGTAATTCTTTTCATCTGGGTCAATAGGGTTGTTATCACACCAAGCTTTAATTTGAGTAAAAAGTGGTTCACTTTCTCGTATCTCTATGCTGGTCAGTTCAAAATCAATTTTACGCTCTTCTGTATTTAATGGGTAGTGCAAGTAAAACTCAATCATCTTCTTGTCGCTATTTTGCTTATTATTATTTTCTTCCAGAAAAATCGAACCATACAATAGAGAATGATCCGCGTCATAATCGAAAACAAGTTGTTTGTACGGAAATACCCCCAACCTATTGCTATAAACAACATGTTGATACTCAACTCCGTCTATATTTGCATTGGCAAGAACGAGCTCTCTAATAGGAAACATATCATCAAGAGTCATATTTCTAAAGCAGCCCGAAGAGATTAGGCAACAGAAAGCTACCCAAAACAATAATCTAGCATCCTTTATTAAATACCTCATAGTCAAATTGATTTGTAAATAAATTTAACAGGCATATATTGTATAACTTCGCCCGAATAATTCTTCATTGCAATGATATACACTTGAACTTCTCCATCTAAAGAGTTTTGCTTAATCCAATTAATCTCGGACTCTGGAATAATATCCTTAATCAATGCACCACCACTTCTTATTGTAATTTTTCTTGTATTGCCGCTCGGGGAAAGCACCAATGCTGTAATTGGCATCCACTCCCTTCCTTTATATTTATCTGCGATGTTGGGTTTGTATTCAAGATACAATCGAGCTGATTTATATGAATATGACCTCATATTTTCTTTATAAAGGTTTGCGTTTGAATCGATATAATAGGTTTGATTCTTAGAATAGTAAATTACTTGGGAATTCACAGAGGTATGAACCATTTCTCCTAAATCACCATTTGTGTCTTGAACCTGCATAAATATGGTAACGGAGGGTTGGCTATCTTCAGATTGAATCATTATTTCATGCGAATTGGACTCAAACCAACGAATTTTGGAGTTAGGGTATTTAATTCCCCATCTAAAGACCAAAGTATTCTGAGAATTTACACCATCATCAAATTCTAGGTCAATACATTTAGCACTGACTTTATACCCACCAGGGACATGATTTGCATTTAAAATGAATCTTGGCATTCCCACTACAATAATTGTGCTATATACATCTTGAGAACATGTTGTCGCTGTAATCAGAACGTGACCTTTACCCTTTACAGAAAGGACTCCATCTGTTGAAATATTGGCTATTTCAGGTCTCTCACTATGCCATTTAACTACACCATTATATTCAGAGAGCGAATATTTTGCACCATCAAAACCATTTCGAGGACCGATGATTGATGTCTTAAGATTCCGATCAATCCAATCTATGCCATCCCTCGTGAAAAAGCTATGAGATTGTGATTGGGTGTGAACAAAATAATTAGATCCAAAAGGAGATTCATCTCCCATAGGGGGGCGAAAAAACAAATCGGATTTGCTATTTAAGCCATCTCCAAATGCTAATGCACTTGAGGTAGGAATAAATTGAATCTGAGGTGCTACATTTGTGTCAAATCTGTAATCATAAAATAATGGTATGCCTCCAGATGAGTTAACAATATTACCTTGGAAATCTCTATCTATGCCGTAAAAAGATCCAGGAAAAAAGTCATAACATAAGACATTCGGAAAAAACTTGTTGTAATTAAATAATTCTCGAGTTATAGGAATGAGCCATAGAAACTTCTTTTTGTATTTTAGATTTATACTAGTGATGTTATCACCTACTTTTTTTGCAGGATATAAATCAAAATTACCATCGATTGCTGTTCTTCCAGGTAGTAGTGTTAGAAGTCCTGAGACAATATCATTTAAGGCAAAGCCAATGCTAGTTGCAGCAACAAGTTTCCATTTCAAACTCAAGAATGAAAGTGCCGTTGAGAGTAATTCAGAACCCGCAGAAAAATCTGTAGTTATGAAATATGATGATATTTGAGGGGTCTTATAACAGCCATTAGAAACTGAGAGATTTTTTATTGGAAAACCAGTATCACCTTTGGGAAATCCCAACTCATTTAGCTCATTTTGCCACCTATAATGCTCTTGGTTATTAAAATTTCCCGCAGGATCTACAAAGTATACCAACATTTGCTGAGCAGAGTTAGAATAGGCGAGAGACTTGCCGATCTCAATAATACTACTGATATTAGCAGAATCTAAGATAAGTTGCTTCATCAATCCGCGACTCTCTATAAACTGAAGTAATCCATGGAAGCCATATAAAACACCTAGAGGAATGTGTGCACCTAAATGAGGAGAATCATAACTAATATAAGATGACACATCGTGTTTACTGTTCTTTACTTCCATAGTTCTTAATGCATAACGAGCAATTAACCCCCCCATACTATGTCCTATTACTACATTCTTTTCAGAGCTTCCTGATTGAGATTTGAGTAAATTAACCTTTTTAATAACTTCAATCAATGTATTGGCATTTGCTTGAATATACTCTCCAGAATTTCGCCAATCTACATAGACTAAATCAAAGCCCTGCTGCCATAATAAATTACGTAAATCCCGAGAACTTAACACTAAATCAATTGTCCAAACACCTTCACTAGTTTGTCCATTCATTGTGAAATCAACTCTTGGGTCAAAACCTTCTACAATAATAAAAGGCTTTTTCAAAGAACCATGTTTTTTTCCATATTTAATATAGACATCAGCTTCTGTTTGAATACCTTTATAGCTACTTCCATGGGCAACAAAATGTGTGTCATAATTAGTATTTTGAGATGCACTTCTAAGTTGTCCAGACATCTTCTGAGGAACAACATATACTGAGGAATGTGTTACGAAAACCCCACCATCATTTGTTTGAACTTTAAGTTTAATGTTATTTTCACCCTCCTCTAATCTCACGGACAATGGAGAATCAACTTTGATTATTTTATACCCTTCTCCGTAGTCAATTGAAATAATAATATTATTGCCCTTGAAATTAGTAAATACTAAATCCGAAGGGATAATTATCTTTAAATCAGGTTGCCATATAATTTCATCCAAGGCACAAGCGGCAAAGACTTGCTCAGTCTCGTACGGACTTACATTTTTATTTACGTGAAATACCTGTTCGTTTTGATAAGCAATAATACCATCTCGTAATGCATTTGCTTTTATACGTGCATATTTGTATAGCATATAGCTAATTCGAAGTGTGCCCTCTTTTTTTGAGTCAGAGCTTGCTTTGAGTCTATTGCTAAGACGATCAGCCATATTATCGTTAAAAACATAGGCTGAACAGATAGTATTAAGAAGGTTGCCATATGTGCTAATATTTACTTGGTTGTCTGGTTTTAATTCTACTTGACCATTGTATAGGTCGAAATCTTCGTCTTCAACAGCGTAGTCTCTTAGGAATCCAGTAGGTATGGTTGTTTTATCAATATGCTCAAACATATGATTCAAATAACCTCTTAAACCATTAGTGTCTTGAGCCTTTCCAGTTAAAGAAAGCATTGTAATCAAGATACATAGAATTAGTTTTATGCTTCTGTTCATAATAATTATTGCAATTTAGTTGAGAAACACTTAACGGGGAATATTATCGATTGTTAATAAAATAGTTCCATATGAAAAACGACCACTTTCTGGAACAAGTAATAATATTTTATCTCCTTTCTTTAACTTATTCGTCCTAATTAACTCATCCAAAGCAACATATATAGCGGCTGAACCAATATTGCCAACAGAAGTCAAGTTTGTGAACCACTTTTCTTTGGTTAGAGCTATATTCCTATTCTTTATCTCATCATTGAGTTTCTCGTAGAAGAACATTGAAGAGACATGCGGTATAACATAATCAATATCTTCTGCCTTTATCTTATGCTTAGAAAGAACTTCTTCTATATGATCTACCCAATACCTAATGATATACTTCTTTAATTGTCGAATATCCTGCTTCCCTACAAGTACACCACGCTCTACAATCTCCTCTGGAGAAAATTCTTTCCAACTCTTTAATCGACCATCAGGCTCTAATTCGGAAGCCATAAACATACATGTAGGCAACTCATTGGCGTAGGAAGTCATATCTATCCATTCAATTTTCATCGAGCAATCACCTTGAGGTTGGTCTTGAACTAAGACAGCTCCTGCACCATCCGACAACATAAACCTCATAAAGTCTTTCTCAAAAGCCATATAAGGATCTTTATTTGGGTTGTTATGCGTAATCTCATACTCGGGGTCATAAAACTTAGAAACTAAAGCTGGAGAAGTCAATTCAGAAGCTACACAAATTGCATTGTGATGAAGACCAGCAAGAATATTGCTATAACAAATCTTCAATGCTTGTAAAGATGTCAAGCATACACCCGCTGATGAAGATATCTCCATGGGAAAATTCCCAAGTTCACCATGAACCATAGAAGCATGCGAGGGAAGTAGTTGGTCGGGTGTGCTTGTTCCACAAGCGAGTAATGTCACATCATTAGGTACTTCTCTGTCATCAAATAGTCCTCTGATAGCTTCAGCAGCCATTAGTGCATTTGAGTGGGTTATTTTGTGCTCCCTATTCAAAGCATAATAGCGATTGAGAATGCCATTTTGTCTGAGCACAATACTTCTCACTCTTGAAGGATTACCTCCTATCTTGCCAATAAAGTCTTCAATTTCATCATTAGAAACTGGTGCGTTTGGTAAAAACGATGCTACGCGATTGATATAAACAGAAGCCATGGTGTTATTTTAGTCTGATTAAGTTGTATATATTCATCCATTGTGAGCGAAGCTCTTCAACTACTAATTCCTCATTTAGGGAGTCACTTATAGATTTTCCAACATATATGTTTCTAAAGTTAAGTGCAAGTTGTTCAATATCCACCGTATTTTTAATTTCATTGGCTTTTATAGCTTCTTCAATTACATCCACCCATTTCTCTTGGTCATTATAACTAGACTCCTCAATCCTCGTCTTCGTGTTTGGATAGTTATTCCTAAGGTAAAATACTAAAGCAAAGAGATTCCTTGCTGATACTTCATTTCCAAATCTTTCGTGAAATAACTTCATTCTATGCTCTATATTTTCAAGCGTAAGGCTTAGAAAGGTTCGTAGAGGGGAACTAATACTTGTATGGTCTGGCACTGATTCGACTGGCGTAGACCCTAAAAACTCGAAAACAAACTTCCCTATAGATTCAATAAATATACTTTCTTTGCTTTTGAAGTGGTGGTAGATTCCACCCCGAGAAACCCCGCAAGCCTTTTCTATATCAACAAGGCTTACAGCTTCATATCCATTCTTTAGAAAAAGCATAAATGACTCTCTCAATATTTGCTCTTTATTACTCATTTATAATATCTTTTCAAATGTGTTATGTCGCATGATACTACACATACCGACTAATTGGTTTCTCGTCAAAGCTATGGATATTTATTGATATAAGCAAAACAATTTCAAGGTTTCAGATTGTTTTTTTTGATTTATTAACTATTGAGAGTCGGAATTTAACTATAGATAATCTCACTTCCCACTTAACAACTATATTTCCCTGCATTTCACAGTTTGGAAATCGTTTTGCCTTAGCAGATATATTTGCGTGGTAATTTGATTGATAACCAATAGAATACAAGTTATGGAACAGAATGAGAATGGACAAGAGTATGTGCTGATACTGGAGGATCGCACGGAGATAAAGAGTGAGCAGGAGGCTGGGAAACTCTCCGTAGTTTCGGGCATCGATGATAAGGGCAAGCTCAAAACAACTGAGCCACTTGAAGCCAACCAAGCGGCTTTTCTGAAGTTCAACAGCAAAGATGGACTGCTGAAGAACTTTATGACCAATTTCCTTAGGCAGTTCAATAACCCGACCCACTTCGGGCTGTACAAGGTGGCGGCTCAAGGAGTAGAGAAGAGCGTGGATGCACTCAAGACCATGCTGCCTGAGCGAGAAGACCCAAAGATAAAGGCTGAGCTGGAGAAGAGTCAGGTTCACTTTGAGGACTTTCTCCCTATGCAGAAGAAGGCGACAGCCATTCCCGAGGATAAGGTGGATTGGAAGCAGTTAGAGACCATTGGGGTGACCAAGGAACGATTAGAAGAGAGTGGGCAACTCGAAAAGCTCCTTAATTGGCAGAAGTCCGACCTTGTCACCATCGCAGTTAAAGCAGGTAGTGAGACCATCTACACCGATGCTCGGCTTGCTCTTCGTACGAATGAAGATGGCGAAATCGGTCTCGCTATCCACAACATCCGCAAAGAACCAAAACTCGATTACCCATATTTGGGGTACAAATTCACTGATGATGAGAAAGTGACACTTCAGACCACGGGTAACCTTGGTAAGGTGGTGGAACTGACACCAAAGAATGGCGAACCATTCTCCGCTTATGTCTCCATTGACCCACTGACCAATGAGTTGGTCGCTCTCCGTGCCGATAGAGTCTCCATTCCGAAGGAGATTAAGGGCGTAGAGCTAACTGACCAGCAGTACAAAGACCTCGTGGAGGGCAAGGCGGTGAAAGTAGAGGGGATGCTCTCCAAGAGCAATAAACCTTTTGATGCGACCCTCCAAGTCAATGCGGAGAAGAAAGGCATCGAGTTTATCTTTGATAATACGAAGAGCTACAAACAGCGACTCGAGCAGTCGCAGGAGCAGCAACAGCCTCGTATTCCCAAGAAGCTATGTGGTTTGGAACTCAGCGATAAACAGCACCAAGCTCTCTCCAATGGTGCCACCCTCTATCTCAAGAATATGGTGGATAAGCAGGGGCAGTCATTCAATGCTTATGTCAAGCTGATGCCCGAGGAGAACCGACTACGCTTCTTCCGCTTCAATCCCGACAGGAAGCAGTCTGCCGATAAGGTGGAGGCGGTAGCCGAAGAGCACAAAACCCAAGTGGCGGTTAATATCGAGGGGAAGACCAACGAAGCGACAAAGAAGTTGGAAGAACCCCTCAAACCTAAGCAGACCCAGCCTACAGAGAAGCAGGCAGAGCAGCAAGCCGAGAAGAAGAAGAAGGTCTCACGAGGTCGTAAACTCTAATCCCCCATAGACTATGACTACATGTATTATTGCAGAGAAGCCCTCTGTGGCTCGTGATATTGCCCGTATCGTTGGGGCAACCCAAAAGCAGAACGGCTATATCGAGGGGAATGGCTATCTCGTCACTTGGGCTATTGGTCATCTTATCACCCTTGCTATGCCCGAAGTATATGGATTTAAGGAGTACAGAGCAGACGACCTGCCGATACTCCCCAATCCACACCAGTTGGTAGTGCGACAAGTCTGCAAGGACAAGGAGTACCACGATGACCCATCAGCCCTTAAGCAACTCAAGGCAATTCGTCATTGCTTTACAGAAGCAGACCAAATCATCGTTGCTACCGATGCAGGACGAGAAGGTGAACTCATCTTTCGCTACATCTACCACTACTTAGGTTGCCAAAAGCCTTTCCAAAGACTTTGGATCTCTTCACTTACCGACAAAGCCATCACGGAGGGACTTACCCAGCTGAAACCAGGCAATCAATACGACAACCTCTACCTCTCCGCTAAAGCGAGGAGCGAAGCCGACTGGTGCGTAGGCATCAATGCCAGCAGAGCTTTGTCCATTGCACGCCGTGGCGGTTACTCTCGTGGTGGTTACTCTCTGGGGCGAGTTCAGACACCCACTTTGGCTATGATCTGCTCTCGCTACCTCACGAATAGAGCGTTTCAGTCAGTGCCTTACTGGAAGCTATCCACTTTCATCAACCACCCCGACCTCACGCTCCAAGCCAACTCTCTGGAGCAATATGATAATGAAACGGCAGCCGAGAGTATGCTCGCACAGCTCCGCTCTCACGGCTCGCTTACGGTCACTAAGGTCACAAGAATGGTGACGGAGACTCCGCCACCACTCTTGTACGACCTGACCGCACTCCAAAAGGAAGTCAATAGTCGCCACGGTTTCTCTGCCGACAAGACCTTGTCTATCGCCCAGAGCCTCTACGAGAAGAAAGTAACCACCTACCCACGCACGGGTAGTCGCTATATCTCGGAGGATGTGTTTGAGGAAGTCCCAAAGCTTATCGCCAAAGTACGGAAGCAGGCGCTTCCTATCCCTCTCAACCGCCAATCGGTGGACGACAGCAAGGTGACCGACCACCACGCTATCATCCCGACCGGCGAGGAGTCCCCGATGCTCTCTGCCGATGAGCAAACCATCTACACGTTGATTGCCCATCGCTTTGTCGAGGCATTCCTGCCACCCTCCCAAGAGGAGCGTATGCAGGTAGAACTGACAGACGGCACACACCATTTCATCTGGAAAGGTCAGCGACCAGTTGCCCTTGGCTGGAAGGTAGTACAACGTAAGAGGGACGATAAAAGGAAAGAGAGTGAAGAAGAGGAAGAGTTGAATAAGCTCCCAGCTATCTTGGAGGGCGAAACTCTATCCCTACAGAGTGCCGAGCTACTGAAGCAAGCCACCAAACCAAAGCCACTCTACACAGAGGCGACCTTGCTTTCAGCAATGGAACATGCTGGTAAAGAGGTCGAGGATGCGGAGACTAAGAAAGTCCTTTCGGAGTGTGGTATCGGCACGCCAGCGACAAGAGCCAATATCATTGAGACCCTTATCCTCAGAGACTTCATCCGTAGGGAGAAGAAGTCGCTCGTCCCTACCGACAAGGGACTTGAGGTGTTTGAGGTGGTCAAAGAGATGAAGATTGCCAATGCGGAGATGACAGGCAATTGGGAACTCTCTCTTGCGGCTATTGAAGCAGGAGCTTTAGATATTGGAGAGTTTGAAGAGGGTATCAAGGAATACACTCGCCAAATATGTAGTGAGTTATTGGCACTGACTGTCCCCACCAAGAAGTACCCGACTTACAAATGTCCCAAGTGTGGTAAGGAGAGCTTCGCTATTTACAATAAGGTAGCGAAGTGCAAAGATGAAGCTTGTGGTTTCAAAGTCTTCCGTGAACTCTGTGGTACCTTCCTCTCGGACAGTAATATCCAAGACCTCATCACTAAGGGCAAAACACCCACCCTCAAGGGAATGACCAGCAAGGCAGGTAAGAAATTCAATGCCCAATTTGTGCTAAAAGAGGACTTCTCCACCGCTTTTGAGTTTGAGGCTAGAGCCAAGAAAAAGTAGGAATACCCCACGGAGATAAGCGGTATAGGCGTATAAGACAACCGAGATAGCTATCACGCTTGAGCGTTTGATACTGAAAGCATGACCCTTTAATATATATTAATTGCCTCAATTAGTATACATTAAACGCACCAATTAGTATATATTAAAGTAGGTGATTAGTATATATTAAAGGGTCATACCATATAGCTATAAGGTTCAAGGGATATCCTATCAGTCGTTCTTGTCTGATACCTATAGCGGTCATTCTATCGAGGGAGTATTGCTCATCCATGGTAAGATTTCGATATGGCATATAATAAGCAAAAGGTATTGCAAGAGAATAGCGAGGCAATACGAGTGATCCTTAGACTGGAAAAAGAGAGGAGACTACCGACCACTGAAGAGCGGGAGCAACTGCTCCGCTATCAAGGTTTCGGTGGACTAAAGTGTGTCCTCAGTCGCACCGACAGCGATGAGGATATCCGCTATTGGGCTATGAGCGAGCAGTCGCTCTTTGAACCGACTCGTCAGCTGAAGCAACTTATCTATCGGGATGCTCTGGATGCGAATATGGCGAAGCGGTATTGGGATAGCATTAAGTCGAGTGTCTTGACCGCCTTTTATACCGACCAGCGGATAGTAGATGCGATTGCTCAGGGGATAGAGAGCAGTGGCATTCGGCTCCATCGTGTGCTCGATCCATCGGCAGGTATGGGAGCTTTCACCACTGCCTTTGCTACTTCGCCAACAACCAAGGTGTATGCCTTGGAGAAAGACCTCTTAACCGCTCGTATGATGCAAGCCCTCCACCCGATGGGTGAGGGGAATATCCAAGTCTATCAGAAGCCCTTTGAGCAGGTGGATGACTTAGGAGCAGAAGGGGGAGGCTTTGACCTTATAACCAGCAATATCCCCTTTGGCGATTTCTTGGTTTACGACCGAGGTTTCCTTAAGAGTGATGAGGTGATTAAGCAGACTTCTACCAAGTCAATCCACAACTATTTCTTCGTCAAGGGACTTGATGTGCTGAAGGAGGGCGGTTTGCTCGCTTTTATTACTTCACGAGGTGTCCTGGACTCACCTAAAAAT
>NZ_JADRGN010000049.1:0-12931 GCF_018206105.1 Porphyromonas levii | reverse complement strand
ATAAATTTTACTGATTGCCGTCTCCAAAATTAGTGCTCGCCTAAGAGCATTGTACTGGTCTACATAACAGGTGCTACTTGTACTGGTAATTCATATTGAAAGAGCCTTGGATAGATAAGGTATCTATACTGCATTCGTCTTTGATATCGCCCTAATTCTATCGTTTATAGAGGCTTATAAAATGGAGCGTACCACAGTGTATTCTCTGCAGATTTGGAAGACAAAAATATTAGATTACTCATTACATATTTGGTATCTTTGTAAGTCTATGTGGGATCGATTATGAATAAAAAGATGAATGATCAAAGAGAGCATACGGGTGAATTTCTAATCGTTGAGGGTGCTCGAGAGCATAACCTCAAGGATATAAGTGTAGAGATTCCTCGCTACTCCCTTACTGTGGTAACTGGTCTGAGTGGTAGCGGTAAGTCTTCGCTTGCTTTCGACACTATTTTCGCAGAGGGCAACCGCAGGTATTTAGAGACCTTCTCGGCCTATGCTCGTGGTTTTCTTGGCAATCTAGAGCGCCCCGACGTGGATAAGATTGTAGGGCTTTCGCCCGTAATCTCTATCGAACAAAAGACTACGGTCAAAAACCCTCGAAGCACTGTGGGTACTACGACTGAGGTCTACGACTTCCTCCGCTTACTTTATGCTCGCACGGCTACTGCTTATTCTCAGAGTGGCAAAGCAATGATTAGCCATACTGAGGATCAGATATTCGGCATGGTTGTGGAGCAATATGCAGGGGAGAAGATACAGATATTTGCACCCATAGTACGAGACCGAAAAGGGCATTATCGCGAGCTATTAGAGACGATGCGCAAAAAGGGCTATCTCTATGTGCGTGCCGATGGGGAGCTACTAGAGCTGCGTCCGGGATTAGCGCTCTCTCGCTATCAAAATCACCGCGTCGAGGTGCTAGTGGATAAACTAGCTGTAAGAGATGATGAGGAGACTCTTGCCCGCCTTAGGGAGACCCTTCGTGTGGCTCTCCGACTGGGGAAAGGGGTAGTTATGGTGCAAAAGCATGAGCGTGATGAGGCGCCTGTTTTTTATAGTAAACAACTGATGGATCTGGAGTCGGGTGAGAGCTTTGAAGAGCCGGCTCCGCACACCTTTTCTTTCAATTCACCGCAAGGCACTTGCCCTAAATGTAAGGGTATTGGAGAGGTTCCAGCCCCCGATATGACAAAGATTATCCCCGATCCTAAGCTCTCTATTCGCCACGGAGGGCTAGCACCATTGGGCAACTTCAAGCCCAATATGATATTTAAGCAGTTAGAAGCCATTACGGATCACCACGGTTATACCATCAATGATCCCATAGGGAGTCTTCCCGAAGAACTCTTAGACGACATTCTCAATGGTGTGGATTATCCCCTACGACGGAAGGTGGAGGCGACAGGTAAGGTAGAGCGACTCTTCGGGTATGAAGGTCTACTTTCCTACCTCCAAGCCTTAGCTGATGAGGATGAGTCACCTAAGACCCGAAAGTGGGCGGAGCAATTTAATACCTTTAAGGTGTGCCCTGTATGCCATGGCAAGCGGCTCAATAGGATGGTGCTCTCCTTCAAGATTGATAGCTACGATATATCAGAGGTCTCTAATTGGTCGTTGCCTAAACTATTGGAGTGGGTCAAAAAAGTGCCTACTAAGATAGAGAAGCGTAAGAAGACTGTGGCTGTAGAGATAGTAAAAGAGATTGTAACCCGATTGGAGTTTCTACTGGAGATGGGGCTGGACTATCTTACGCTGAATCGTACTACTGGTTCGCTATCCGGCGGCGAGATGCAGCGTATTCGTTTGGCGACTCAGCTGGGTAGCAAGTTGGTCAATGTCCTATACATCTTGGACGAACCAAGTATTGGACTACACCAAAGAGATAATACACGACTTATAGAGTCGCTCAAACAGCTTAGAGACCAGGGCAATTCGCTCATCGTGGTAGAGCATGATAGAGATATGATGCTAGCAGCTGACTATGTGGTGGATATGGGGCCTGGAGCTGGGCGAAAAGGGGGAAGAGTGATATATGCTGGTGATCCTCAGGGAATGATACAGGCTGATACGCTAACCGCTCAATATCTTAGGGCTGAGAAGGAGATTAAGATACCTGAAGAGCGAAGAAAGGGGAAAGAGCTCTCGCTGAAACTAATCGGTGCTACAGGGAATAATCTAAAGGGAGATTCGCTAGAGATTCCCTTAGGTAAGCTAGTACTTGTAACAGGGGTATCTGGAAGTGGGAAGAGTACTTATATCAATGATACACTATACCCTGCCTTATCGAAGCACTTCTACCGTTCGCTCGAGGAGCCCCTACCCTATACAAGTATTGAGGGCATTGAGCATATAGACAAGGTGGTACAGGTGGATCAATCTCCAATCGGCAGGATTCCTAGGAGTAATCCTGCAACTTATACAGGCGTATTCACAGATATCCGTAATCTATTTGTGGAGATGCCTGAGAGCAAGATTAGAGCGTATAAGCCTGGACGATTCTCTTTCAATGTAAAGGAAGGGCGATGTGCTACTTGTAATGGCAATGGGTATAAGAAGATAGAGATGAATTTCCTACCCGATGTCTATGTCCCCTGCGAGACCTGCAAAGGAAAGCGGTACAATCGTGAAACGCTAGAGGTACGGTATAAGGGTAAGTCTATTGCGGACGTACTGGATATGACGGTGAATATGGCTGTAGAGTTTTTCGATAGCCAACCTGTGATACTTCGTAAGGTAAAGGCACTTCAGGATGTAGGTCTAGGGTATATAAAACTCGGGCAATCGAGTACCACGCTATCTGGAGGAGAGGCGCAGCGCGTGAAGCTCGCAACCGAGCTGATGAAACGGGATACGGGAAAGACAATCTATTTTCTTGATGAGCCCACTACAGGGCTACACTTTGAGGATATCCGCGTGCTTATGGAAATCATCAATAAACTAGTAGACCGGGGTAATACGGTAGTAATTATTGAGCATAATTTAGACGTGATCAAGGTGGCCGACCATATTATAGAGGTTGGACCAGAAGGTGGTGAAGGCGGTGGTAGAATCGTATTTACTGGTACACCTGAGGAGATGATTGCACAAGACAAGGGGCATACGACCCCGTATCTGAGAGAGGAGATGAAAAGATGAAAGATAGAGAAGAACTCTTGAGTGGTCTAAATGACGAACAACTAGCGGCGGTACTGCATTCCGGGTCCGATAGTCTGATACTTGCAGGTGCGGGTGCAGGCAAAACGCGTGTACTAACAACCAAGATAGCCTACCTTCTAACCCAAGGAGTTGCCCCTTTCCAGATTCTTGCTCTTACCTTTACGAATAAGGCAGCACGAGAGATGAAGGCACGCATAGGAAGCCTTGTAGGAGCTCCTTTGGCGAGGTATATCACTGTGGGCACTTTCCACTCTGTCTTCTCTCGCTTCATTAGGAGCTATGCCGATCGTCTGGGTTATACCAACACCTATACGATATACGATACTACAGACTCACGTTCGCTCGTTAAGATTATCATAAAGGAGCTAGAATTGGATGAGAAGCTTTACAAGCCCGCAACGATTCAGTCTCATATTTCTAGTGCGAAGAATGACGGTTATACACCAGGGGAGCTAGCGGAGGATATGCTACGAAGGAGGCAAAACCTTCAGAAAAGTCTACCCCATCTACCGCAGATTTATAAGGAGTATGAGCTAAGATGTAGAAGGGCAAATGCCATGGACTTCGATGATTTGCTCCTTAATATGATGAGGCTACTCCAACAGTTTGAGGATGTAAGGAAAGTATTTCACGAGCGCTTCAAATACCTACTGGTAGATGAGTACCAAGATACCAATAGGGTGCAGCATAGGATTGTACAGCTACTCAAAGCAAGCGACGCAGAGCTTACAGTTGTGGGTGATGATGCACAGAGTATCTACTCCTTCCGTGGGGCAGTGATAGATAATATCTTGCAGTTTAGCCAAACCTTTCCTGGTGCCAAGCTATTCAAATTAACCAAAAACTATCGCTCTACCGAGAATATTGTCAATTTAGCTAATGGACTTATCTCCAAGAATGAGAAGCGTATTCCCAAGACGGTAGAGGCAGTAGCAGGTGAGGGTGAGAAGATATTGCTCTTTGAGTCTTTCAATGCGCCTATGGAGGCACAGCAAGTAGCGGCTCAGATAAATAAGCTTATCTCAGATGGCGTGGATCCTGAAGAGATAGCTATCCTCTATCGCACCAATGCCCAAAGCCGATTATTGGAGCAAAACCTTAAGATGTTCGGGGTACCCAATCGTATCTATGGTGGGTTATCCTTCTTTGATCGTAAGGAGGTAAAGGATGTGCTAGCATATCTTCGTCTGGTTATCAATCCTCAGGATGACGAAGCCTTTAGAAGAGTATATAATACCCCTGCTAGAGGCATCGGTGCTACTACATTTGAAGCGCTTTCCGATATTGCGAATAGGGAGCAACTCCCATTTATAACTCTTGTTGAGCATCCAGAGAAGCTATCCCCCTCTATAAAGAGTGCGGGTATCGGGAAGCTACAAGTATTTGGTGAACTTATCAAGGTGCTTACCGAGCTTACTGAGGAGCTACAACCCGTTCCATACCTTCAGAAGGTAATCGACTTATCTGGTCTCAAAACGCTCTATAATGATGGTACTGTAGAGGGTCAATCTAGGATAGATAATATAGCAGAGCTAGTAAGTGCGCTGGATGACTTTATTAACCGCAGGAAAGAAGAGACAGGAGAGGAGCCAACCCTAGAGGAATTTGTCCGAGAGATGACGCTCTATACTGATCAGGATACTGAGGAGGACGATACCCCGAAGGTGACCTTGATGACCATGCATGCATCCAAGGGGCTTGAGTTCGCACATATTTTCTGTGTTGGTATAGAGGAGGGGTTAATTCCTAATATGCGCAGTATGAGCCAAGCCGAGATAGAGGAGGAACGGCGACTATTCTATGTAGCGATTACTCGAGCCAAGAAGAACTGCACTATATGTTATGCCCGAGAGCGTATGATCAATGGTCAACTTAATATGTCCTCTCCTAGTAGATTCCTTCGTGATCTTGACCCCAGATATGTGAAGGATAATACTGGAATCCTTTCTGGAGGAGTGCAAGAAAAGATTAGGGAGAAGGTACAAGCCATGCATAGAGATCTACCATCACCTACCCGACGGGTGACCCGAGTACGGCGAGATAGACAAGTAGGAAGTGATGGGGTATCTAAGGGGCGAGATGAAAAGCTTGCAGCAGAGGTTCTTCAAGTAGACTTTAAGGAAGGGGACCACGTGTACCATAACAACTTTGGTAGAGGAGAGGTACTTGGTTTTTCCGATAGTGTATCAGGGACTAAGGCATCTATTCGTTTCGGAGATGGGCAAGTCCGCCAATTAATACTTAAGTTTGCCAAACTAAGGAAAGAATAAATATAGATACTATTATGACATTAGATGACCAAATAACGGAGAGTTACCACAAAGGCTCCCAACGTATTGGCGTGATAGAAGTAATATGCGGCTCCATGTTCTCGGGGAAAACCGAGGAGCTGATGAGGCGTGTGAAAAGGGCGCTTATTGCTAAGCTCAATGTTGTCGTATTCAAACCCTTTACAGATACTCGCTACCATGAAACTGATGTAGTGAGCCATGATCAGAACTCTATAGCCGCTATACCCGTATTTACCGCTAGTGAGATTCTGGATATTGTGGAGGATGCCGACGTGGTGGGGATAGATGAGGCTCAGTTTCTGGATGATGGTATTGTGGAAGTATGCCAAACGCTTGCGGATCGAGGTGTACGTGTCATTGTCTCTGGGCTTGACCTAGACTTTATGCGTCGCCCTTTTGGACCTATGCCTGCGCTCACGAGCATTGCCGATAGGGTCAATAAGGTTCACGCTATTTGTATGGACTGTGGCGCACCAGCCAATTATTCCTACCGCCTTTCCAATAGCGATGAAGTGGTGATGCTCGGAGCAAAGAATGAATACCTGTGCCTCTGCCGTAAATGTTATTTAGCTAGATGTAAGAATTAAGATATGAAAGAGAAGAATGAAAGCCCTTTCAAGAAGGTGCACAAGACGATTCAGGAACTCATTGGTGAGGTCAATAGCAAACTGAAAGTAAATACTTGGGATGGCAAGCCATTTACCTCGCCTAAGGCTGGAGAGCTTAGGGCAACAAAAGATTTTATAAATAGCCCCAACTATTTCGAGTTTATCCCTTCGGGCAAACCATCGACAAGAGATAATACGCTGTACCTAAACCTTAGCCAAGAGCGTTTCGATGCAATTGTTGCTGGTCACAAGAAGATTGAGTACCGTGAGGTAAACCAGGAAAGCATGGGTAAGTATGTGGATGTCCGGGAGTCCTCTGACGGACTTATCCTAAATAACCCCAACCTTCAGGAGGGTGAGGATATCCGTCTCGATGCTTATGCCAATGGGATCTTTGGCTTTGTACCTCGCTACTACGAGTATATGAATATCTCTGTGGTTAAGAGCAAAGTAAGTGAGACCCTTCGTATCAAGGGCGCATGCTTTCTCCCTGAGCCCTATCATAGAGGTGGCGACTTCCGCATGGATTATGACCTACCTATCTCCGATGCTGCATGGGAGAGAGCCGAAGCTTCTGGGCATGATGCACTTCAAGATCTACTATATCAGGCAGATGGTCCAGATACCACCTGGTTTATCGGTTATCTTGTAGAGAAGTAAGTCCACGCCATATAAAGACCTCCGCTCTAGAGAGATACTCTATAGCGGAGGTTTTCTGTTTCCCAATTAAGGCACATTTACGAAGTGCGAAAGGACTAACTATTCTCTTCTTTTAGCTCATCTAGAATTTTTCCAACCTCCTCGCCTACTTTCTTTATCTCTTGACGGCAATGCGCAATCAGCGCTACTACTCGGCGGCTCTTCTGCAACACCTCATCAATGGGGAGCTGATTACTCTCCAGCTCTTTTAGTAGCGCCTCGGTCTCTGCTACAGCTTCGTCATAGCTAAGCGTGATAATCTCTTGATTTGTCATAATGTATCTCGTATTATTGTTTGCACATTGGAATCGATTTCTCCATCTAGTAGGAGTATGCGGAGTTGATCTCCTTCCTTCACTTGAGTAGTATTAGTAATAGCTTCGCCCTCTCTAACCACTGGCACAAAGCCTCTCCTCATAATATTGTGAGGGTCATGAAGGCGGGCAATCTTTTCGTACTGTTCTTGCTTCTGTTCTAGTCTGAGCGGGAGATCAGAGAGCCATCTGGAGAGCCTATCTCTCATATAATCCACTTGCTGCGACTGCTCTTTGAGTTTGGTACGCCCTAGAGTGAGTACCGAAATTATCTGTGTAAGCTGCACCTCGAGTTTATTCCTCTCTCGAATCAGTCTATTATTCATCGATTGATGAAGCCTATACTGATAGTTATGGATACTGAGGAGCGACTCCTTCTCCATTCTCGTAAGGTAGAGTGAACTCCTATTAGAGAGCTTTTGAATAGTTTCCTTCTGTTGGTCAATTATCTCTGTAAGTACATTCTCTAGCCTATCCTCTGCATTGAAAAGCTGGATAACGACTTGCTCCATCCTACGTAATAAGAATTCGGCAACCGCTGTTGGTGTTTTGAGAGCTGTATGCGCAACCATATCGGCTACAGAGATATCCCTTTCGTGTCCTATACCAGTAATCACTGGCAAGGGATTGAGCGCAATGTATCTGCATATCTGATAGCTATCAAATGCCGATAGATCCATCTTGCTTCCCCCGCCACGGATAATCACAATGGCATCATAATGCGTAGTACTCTGGTGTATCTTCGCCATTGCTTGGAACATGGATGGTGTAGTATCGGCACCCTGCATAATAGAAGGGAAGAGATCAATTTGCATCAGACGCCCAACTACACTTTGGGCTATCTGCTGTCGAAAGTCACCCAATCCAGCGGCGGTATCGGATGAGATTACGGCAATCCTCTGTAGTAGTAAGGGCAGCTGATGTTGCTTATTACGCTCCCAGATACCATCTGATTGTAACCTACTGATGGTCTCTTGGCGCAGACGTTCTAGATTTCCTAGCGTGTACTCAGGATTGATGTCATGGATAGTAAGGGATAGTCCGTACTGCGGGTGCATAGAGACACTCACCTGCATGAGCAACTCCATACCATTGGTAATCATGCCTCCAGTTACCTTCTGGAAGTGAGACAATACTCGAGCGGCTACCCCTGCCCATAGGTTGGCACGGACAAAGGCTTTCTGCGTACCTTGGTCTGTCTCTACTAGGTCAAAGTAGTAATGCCCGCTACTATTATTTCGATTGTAGTTAGATACCTCTGCAGTAATCCAATACCTATCCCTGAAGGCACGCTGAACCACGCCCTGTATCTCTCCAAGAAGATGACTTAGCTTCATAGCTGGTCGCTCTTGAGTGTATTGGTCGAATAGTGGTGCTGCGTATCCCATATAAATTACTGTCTACTTCTAAGGAATTCTATGAGTTTCTGAGTAGCACGGCCTCTGTGGCTTATGATATTCTTCTCCTCTTCGCTCATCTCAGCAAAGGTCTCATTAAACCCTTCAGGAAGGAAGATAGGATCGTAACCGAAGCCATCTTTTCCCTTCAAGTCTTCGGTTATCTCTCCCTTGACTTCACCCTCGAAATAATACTTCTCTCCATCAAGGACTAAGGCTATAACGGTACGAAAGCGAGCCTTACGATTGGTAATACCCTGCAGTTCTCCGAGTAGCTTTTCGATATTATCTTTAGGATTACACTTCGGACCAGCATAACGTGCGGAGTACACTCCGGGAGCGCCTCCGAGCGCCTCTACTTCTAGTCCAGTGTCATCGGCAAAGCAATTGATACCATGTCGGTCATAGCCAGCTTGCGCTTTTTGCAAAGCATTCTCAGATAGTGTATCTCCCGTCTCTGGGATCTCCTCCATATCCCCGAGGTCTCTGAGGGAATACAATTCAATAGAGAGCCCAGAAGCAAAGAGGATATCTCTTATCTCCTGGGTCTTATGTTCATTATGGGTAGCTATAAGTAGCTTCATATATTATTTCCCTTCAAGCATTACACCTTCTGGAGCTTGAGTCTTTTGCTTCTTAGCATTATTGACTTTGATAGTATCAAATCCCTCTCCATACACTCCCCTTACTAAGCTCTGAGTGATAAAGGCCTTTTGGTCTAGTTCCTTTACAATACGGAAGATATTCACACTATCTGTCTTACGGGCAATGACCATCAATACCTTTACTTCGCTGTGTGAATAAGCACCCTCTCCATTGAGGAAAGTAACTCCTCTATTCACCTCCTTAATGATTCGGTTGGCTATTTCCTGATGCTTATTGGTAACGATAAAGAATTGCATACTTTGGCGTGAACCATTGAGGAAGTAATCGATAGTCGTGTTGGTAATCAGCACCTGTAGCATACTGTACACTAGCTTATCAGGGCTCTTGAAGATAAACCAGCTAGCTGCAATAGTTACGACATCGATATAGATCAGCGCACGACCAATAGATACTGCCTTATATTTATTGATAATCGTTGCTACAATATCGGTACCACCAGTGGAACCATTGACAGAGAATACCATACCAAGGCTGACACCGATAAGGATAGATCCCAGAATCATCGCTAGTGCAGGGTCATTCTGCAATGGGAGGAACTCCCTAAGTGATGGTAGGATATACTTCTCGATTGATGAGGTACTTACACCAAGTATTGCTACACTATATACAGTCTTAACACTAAACCTCCAGCCTATTACCTTAAGCGCAACAGCCAAGAGAGTAAAGTTGATAATGTTGTAAGGTAGTGAGAAAGGAATATTCAATCCCCAACTGATAACAGAGGAGATACCAGCAAGTCCTCCACTAGTAATCTCATGACTATAGATAAAGCCGAAATATGAGATTAGATAAATAAATAAACCGAGAGTGATGATTAGGTAATCCTTCACCACTGCATAGCTCTTTGACGACATTGTTTGTGTACTTTTATGGTTATTTTCCAGTTACTATATTCACGATTCTACCAGGAACCACGATGACCTTGGAGATAGCCTTACCATCGAGATACTTCTCCATCTCAGGCGCTTTACGAGCCTCTGTCTCAATCTCCTCCTTGGTCATATCTGCTGGGAGGGTGAGCGTAAAGCGCACCTTACCATTAAATGAGATAGGGTATTTGATCTCACTCTCCTTGAGGTAAGCATCATTGTGCACTGGATATGGCGCATCTACAACACTATCCTCATGCCCGAGCAATTGCCACATCTCCTCCGCTATATGCGGTGCAAATGGTGCTAATAGGACGGTAAACGACTCCAATATCTCACGCTTATTACTCTTAAGAGTGGTCAATTCATTGACACAAATCATAAAGGCACTCACACAGGTATTGAAAGAATAGCTCTCCATACCCTGATTAACCTTCATTATTGCAGCGTGCAATGCCTTAAATTCCTCTGGACTAGCCTTATCGTCGGAGATAGCTAGCTCGTCTGCCTCATTAAAGAAAAGCGCATACGCACGGCGAAGGAACCTATATACACCGTCAATACCATTGGTATCCCATGGCTTAGACTGGTCTAGAGGTCCTAAGAACATTTCATATACCCTTAGGGTGTCAGCTCCGTAGGTCTCTATGATATCATCAGGATTAACCACATTGAGATAGGTTTTACTCATCTTCTCCACCGCAGAACCACAATGGTAAGTACCATCCGCCTCAAGGATAAACTCAGCATTGACCCTATCTGGCTGTGACTTCTTGAACGCCTCTAAGTCCAGCTTATCATTGTGCACGATATGAACATCTACGTGGATAGGCTGTACATCGTACTCCTCTATCTTAGAGTAGGTCACATACTTATCAGTGCCTTTAATACGGTAGACAAAATTGGAGCGTCCCTGAATCATTCCTTGGTTGACCAGCTTCTTGAATGGCTCCTCCTCGCAGATATAACCCCTGTCGTATAGGAACATGTTCCAGAACCTACTATATATAAGGTGTCCTGTAGCATGCTCAGCACCGCCGAAGTAGATATCCACATTGCGCCAGTACTCATTCTTATCCTTTGCTACTAGGGCTTTATCATTATGCGGATCCATATAACGGAGGAAGTAAGCCGAGCTTCCAGCAAAACCAGGCATTGTATTGAGTTCCAAAGGATAGCCCTCCTCTGTCTTCCAATCTTTCGCACGTCCTAGAGGTGGCTCACCGCTCTCTGTCGGCAAGAACTTGTCTACCTCAGGCAGCAATAGAGGGAGCTTACTCTCATCCAATGTATATGGCATGCCCTCATTATAATATATAGGGAATGGTTCGCCCCAATATCTTTGGCGTGAGAAAATAGCATCGCGCAGACGGAAATTGACCTTGCGGTGCCCTAGTCTGTGTTCTTTTAGGTAATCCGCCATCTTATAGATTGCGTCTTTTACCTTGAGTCCGTTCAGGAAGTCGCTATTGATCATCACCCCTTCGTGGCTATCCACAGCTCCTTCCCACTCAGTTGGATTGTCAGAAATCTCGACATCCTTAGGCTTCACCACAGGTATGATTGGAAGATTGAAGTGCTTAGCAAAAGCGAAGTCCCTCGTATCGTGTCCGGGCACTGCCATTACAGCACCCGTCCCATACCCGGCAAGAACATAGTCGCTTAGCCAAATAGGCACCTCTTGCTTTGTGATAGGGTGAATCGCATACCCCCCACTAAATACGCCACTCACTGAGTGATCTATCATGCGCTCACGCTCGGTGCGCTTCTTGGTACGAAGTACATAAGCCTCTACCTCCTCCCTCTGCTCTGGAGAAGTAACCTTATCCACCAACTCACTCTCTGGAGCCAGCACCATAAAGGTTACACCAAATAGCGTGTCGGGCCGAGTAGTAAATACCGTGATTCGCTCTTCGTTATCTTTTAGCTGAAAGTGTACCAAAGCGCCCGAAGATTTACCAATCCAATTGCGCTGCGTTTCCTTAATCGCATTGCTCCACTCTAGATTGTTAAGACCCTCCAACAATCGGTCGGCATAAGCACTCACACGGAGTTGCCACTGCCTCATTAGTTTCTGCTCCACTGGGAAGCCGCCACGCACCGACAAACCTTCTACCACCTCGTCATTGGCAAGAACGGTACCAAGCCCACCGCACCAATTTACCATGGTCTCACCTTGGTAGGCAATACGATAGTTCATGAGTACCTCCTGCTGCTCACGCTCACCCATGGACTTCCACTCCTCGGCTGTAAACTCTAGCTCTTCGCTACATGCCACATCAAGTTCTTGAGTACCTTGCTCTTCAAAGTGGTGTATAAGTTCATCAATTGGTCTAGCCTTCTTAGTAGTGTTATCGAAGTAGCTACTAAACATCTGCACAAAAGCCCACTGAGTCCACTTATAATAAGCTGGATCACAGGTCATCACTTCTCTACTCCAGTCATAACTAAATCCAAGGTTATCCAACTGCTCACGATATCTAGCAGTATTGATACGGGTAGTTACCTCTGGATGCTGCCCCGTCTGAATCGCATACTGTTCAGCAGGCAGGCCATAGGCATCGTACCCCATAGGGTGCAGTACATTGTACCCTTTGTGCCTATAGTAACGGCTAAGAATATCACTCGCAATATAGCCAAGAGGATGACCTACGTGCAGACCAGCACCAGATGGATATGGGAACATATCCAAAATATACATCTTGGGTCTACTAGCATCTTCCTCAACCTTATAGGTTTTGTGCTCCACCCAGAGCTTCTGCCACTTCCTTTCAATATCCTGAAACTTATACTCCATTATTGTCGCTTGTAACCGATTTTCAAATAGTTTACAAATGTACGTATTTTTGGCGAGAAAGGGGGCTTAAATACCCCCTCTACTCTACATTAACGTGAGTTCGACCTAAGCGATGGCGATTTCGTTAGGTT
>NZ_JADRGN010000048.1:0-13305 GCF_018206105.1 Porphyromonas levii | reverse complement strand
CCTTACGCTCAGGCTTAGGAGAAGATACCACATTACCCTTGGCATCCAGCTGTATCTTACCCAGCACCTTGGGACCACTATGCTCCACCTTACTGCTGGAGGTAGCGACCTTCTTCTCCACAGCAGGGTCCGACTTAGAGGTCTGAGTCTCAGTCTTCACACCCACAGAGTAACTATCGAGCAGAGCTTTACGTTCGCCTTCAGATAGTTCGCGACCAAATTCGTGCACTACTGACTTGAGCTCTGCGTCAGTCAGCTTACTATTGGGATTGTATCCACCTTCTGCCGACTTATCATTGAGATAATCGACAATAGACTTGATACCAGTCCCCAACTCCTTAGCAACTTTACTTATCTTTATGCTGGGCATCTTTCTCCTTTCCTCTTACTGATTACTTATCCTCCTCAACCTCTGTATCTTCTGGTGCTTCCATCACGTCCTCTACGGGATAGTAACGTGGGTCGCGCGCTGGAAGATGGCCATACTGTTCCTTTGGGAGCTCATCATTACTAAACTCAGTCATCAAGATCTGCACCACGTTCTCCACAGTGCTCGTCTCTAGATCTGTAGCACGCACAAGCTCCTCCTTAGTACGACGTAGTACCGACTTCGCTGTATCGCAACCTATCCCCTTGAAAGTATCGATAACCCAAGTATCGATTTCATCATCGAACTCCGTAAGGAAGAGGTCGGTCATATCTACATCCTGAGTCTCGTCACGGTAAATATCAATCTCATAGCCAGTAAGCATACCAGCGAGCTTAATATTCTTACCGCCCTTACCAATAGCTTCCGAAATCTGATCATGAGGCACACGCACCTCAGCCTGCATCGTCTCAAGATTGAGCTTCACCTTCATATTCTTAGCTGGAGCCAATGCCCTCTGCACCATAAGCGTAGGATTATTGGTCCACTGAATAACATCGATGCTCTCATTGCAGAGCTCAGCGACAACACCTTGGATACGACTACCACGCACACCTACCACAGCACCAACAGGGTCGATGCGCTCATCATAGCTCTCCACAGCCACCTTAGCCTTTTCTCCTGGGATACGTGCCACGGCACGAATCGTCACGAGACCATCCTGAATCTCTGGCACCTCGCGCTCAAAGAGTCGCTCCATGAACTTATCCGACACACGACTCAGGATAATTTTAGGGTTATTATTATTGTACTCGACCCTATCAATGATTGCATTGATACGATCACCCTTCTTAAACCTATCCCTAGGGATAGCTAGTTGTTTAGGCAAGATAAGTTCATTGTCATCCTCATCCATCAGGAGCACCTCCTTCTTCCACACCTGGTAGATGTCGGCACTGATCATCTCCCCTACCCTCTTACTGTAGTTGGCATAGAGGGTATCCTTCTCTAGCTCGGTCACCTTACTCGCCAGAGACTGCTTTAGATTGAGAATGGCACGGCGACCGAAGCTCTCGAACTTCACCTCGTCGATATACTCCTCACCTAGCTCCAAATCCTCCTCCCCTAGTGCACGAAGCTCAGAGAGAGAGACCTGTTGCATCTCATTCTGAACCTCTCCATCTGGCACCACAATACGGCGGCGCCACATCTCTAGGTCTCCTTTGAGAGGGTTTACAATCACATCGAAGTTATGGTCGGTGCCGAACATCTTCGCGATTACATTACGCAAAGACTCTTCCATCACCTTTACCATAGTATCCTCATCGATACTCTTCAGACCCATGTAATCCGTAAGGGCCTCTACAATAGTCGGTTCCTTTTTTCTTGCCATATTCTCTATCATTACAAGCCCCCTAGCCCCCTAAAGGGGGAATTACTGCTAGGAAGCCCCCTAAAGGGGGTTTATAGGCTAAACTTTCAAATTATAAACTGCCTTCTTAACCTCGTCATACTTGAGCTCCAGTCGATGCTCAATGGGGCGCTTCCTACGCTCTCCCTCGGGGCGCTCCATACGAGTAACCACCAGTACAAAACCCTTCTCATCCGCACGCTCTAGAAGACCTACTTCCTTCACGCCACGCTTCAGAAGCACCTCCAGCTCACGCCCCACAAACTTGCGGTAACGTCTCACCCCCTCCAACGGAGTGGTCAGACCTGCACTAGACACCTCTAGCTCAAAATCCTCTTGCTCACGATCCAGCGACGCCTCAATATGCCGAGTAAGCGCTACTATCGTATCGATATCCACGGGGTCGGTATCATGATCTACCTCCACCTCTATGCGGTTATTTGCCTTCACTTCAGCCCGCACTAGGAAATACCCCTCGTGCTGCTCTAAGAAAGCCCCAACCGCCTGTTCTACGTCTTTTACCTCTACCATACCAATACATATATGCAATGATGAGAAGACTGCTCGAGAGTCCTCTCATCAACCATTCCATCGCAAAGATACCAAAAAAAAATAAAACTTTGAAAGTACAGACTATCAAGAGTAACTCTCCTTACACGCCCGTTTTGGGAGAGTTACGTTACAACGGACGCACGATCACTAAAAATGTAGTCGGTCGGCACACTGCTGCGTACCGACCGACTGTTAGCGCTTGACTCCCAGCGATCTCAACGAGGAGACCAAATGATGCGAGTCGTGTTCATTAGCTGATCCCAATAATGAAATACAGGTTTGTTGTACCCGTAATAGTCTATCATCAGACCCGACATCGTTGCTCTGAATACTTCCTGAGGTATGTGTAGCTTGTAGTCGTACGGATAGGTCTGATATTCAGACGGTGTAGAGGCAATCGTTACGTATCTTGATACGTCCGTGTACTGCCTTGTCGCCGTGTCGTACACCCACCACAGCGGAGGATATTGATATTGGTCCGGACGTGGGTAATAAGTTCCATTATCGTAGTGTTGGAGCTGTCCCTTGACCTCCACGCTAGTAGCTGTGAAGTCATGCTTATCTTGAGTGACCCACTCTTTCAAAGTCTTGGTCGCACTAACAGTGAAGGAGATGTAGCCGTAGTTTGATTGAACCTGATAGACACTCTTTATCGTCACCTGTTGAGACATACTCTCAAGAGCCGTATTCGTATCATAGGTCAGATAAAACAGACCATCGGTGTTGGTGGGCTGGATGTAGTATGTTCCTTGAGGAACGGCATTTCCTACCTGCGTAAAAGTACTGGTGCTGGGCATCGGCCTTAGGGAGTAAACGTTGCCAGGCACTTTGAAGTAAAGGTGCATGGGCTTGGACTTGTAGGTTGTGGTACTAGGATATATCGTCTCTGTATTGTAGTAAGGGGAGGAGAGGACGATATCGTGGCTAGGGGAGTCTGTCCCATCATTGACTACCATAGGGATGCGTACGCGCCCATTATTGTGGCGATTGTAAGAGTCTGTCTTGACGAGATAGCGGTAGTAGACCTTGCCATCACGCTTGACGATGGTTAGGTTCTCCGTATTCCCTTCTGTATTCCTTGGAGAGAGATCTGGCGCCTCGATGAGTACCTCAAAGGGGAAGATACCCTTCGGCAGATTCTTGTATAAATCAAACTCGAGGAGTCGATCTTCTTTCTTACTACTCTTAGGATCATCCACTAGGGCCGTATTGAAGAGTAGCGGCTTGCGTATGGTAATCTCCACATTACGTATCAGAGGCGTGGTAGCACCAGAGACAGCCCCGCCATCTACTCGCTCATAGGTGTATAAATCATTAGGATTAGCTGGGGGGGTATCTTCAGGAGCGTAAGAGCGTAGTCCTGCTACCTCAATGGAGTATCGCTCGACAGCATCGGAGGGGATGTTTTTGACCTTGACGCTAAAGTGGTCGTCATTGCCACTACGCTTGCTTACCTCTGTCTGTGTCAAAGCTCCTATGTAGGGATCATTGTCACTCCACCGCTTGTAATACCTGAGATACTGTGCACCAGAGTTTGCAGGACCACTCTCATAAGACTTGAAGCGATAGTTGCTATCGGTGATGGCAAACTCGGTGTTGAAGTGATACGTACCAGGACGCACGATGAGGATCTGGACGGGATCCGCCTTGAGTGTAAACATCTCATCGGAGATCTGTGTGAACTCCTGTAGCTCGATGGAGGAGAATATATTGTTGTGCGCAGGAGCTGCTATAGCCTCATCCATCGTCGCGTAGCCGTCCGAATTAACCGCCGTGATGGTCACCTTGTAGTGATTATTGCGGATGATCGGGAGGACGCGATCGCTGACGATGTTTTCCTTATTTCGCTTGGCAACGAAGTCTACCTTGTAGTAGCGGGTCTCTGTGGATCCATTCTTGAGCTGCTTCTTTCCCTGAATGATTAGAAAGACCTTCTTATCCCCATCGTTTTGATGCTCGAAAATCTTGAACTCCGTATTTTCAGGGACGAGATCGGTTGGGTCGTTGTTGAGGATGGTCTCCACATCGGGAGGGGTCGTTGCTTTGGTCGGTGCATAGGGAAAGGAAAAGGCGTAGTTCTCCATCACAAAGGGAGCTACCGTACCGCTCTTATGCACATTGCAAGCGGTAAAGCCTGTCAGCTGGAAGCCATTCGTTTCCGGAGTTTTATCGACTACTGTGACCTTGGCATGACAGCGTAGGAGCTTGACGACCTTGCCTTGTAGCGACTCGCTGTTCAACTCATTAAGTCGTACCTGCGCCCACATCGGGTCAAAGGCCTTGGTCTTCCCGTTACTGCCATTGGCAGACTCAATGCTTGTCGTCAGGTTCGGTATGATAGCCCCTGCCGAGTTGCCCACGAGGAAGTAGTCTTGCCTCTGTCCGGTCCAGTCGTAATTAGCCACAAAGTGTAGGTATCGCGGCTTGTCACTCTGTATGAAGGTCGCTGTAAAGCTCTTAATCCTCTGGATAGAGCCTTTCTTGCCATCAGGTAGGAAGGCGTCATCACCAAAAGTATCAGCCGAGGCAGGATTTTCTAGCACAGCATCTGTCGAGTAGAGAAACTCTTGATGCTCGTTGAAGACCAATATGCGTAGCGAAGAGATTTTCTCTACCTCGTCATCGTTGATTGCTTCACTCCTGAGTACTAGTTCACGCAGATCATCAGCGTGTAGCCCTAGGGTCAGCGTGATCGAGTCACCCACCTTACCCTCAGGTATGAGCAGACCGCCCATAGGCTCCCGGACACACCCTGCAAGTAGCAGTAGCAGTGGCAGGGCTATATAATAAAGATATACTCTTCGCTTCATAAGAATTGGATTACTGCTCGTCATACATATATGTGTCAAAGATGGGACGGACGAAGACTGTGGGGAACTTCATTTCTACCACGTCGTCATAATAATAGGGTTCAGGTTTAACTTCTGAGGCTGGGATAATCTTTCGATTCTTGAAATCATACACCATCCCCTCCTCTGCAACCCAGTAGTAGGAGCCAAAAAGCAAGCCTTCAATCTCCGTGTTAGGATCTCTCTGCATCTCGTCAATAAGCTTCATCTCGGCAGAGGTCGGTATACGCCACCGACCTTGATACTTAAACTCTTTGTGGATGGTACGCGTCTGCCAAGTAATATCCCTCCTTCCATAATAGTCCTGCTGCCATTTGATATTATAGTACTCTGTATAATTACCAACAGTACCAAACTCACCCTCGAAGTATTCGTAGCATCGCGTCTCTGCATCCAAACAGCTGCCTTTTATGGGTTGTTTTATGGCGTAATCCCGACGATTGTCGTGTAAATAAACGTATTGGTTATAGTTTGCTGGGGAGTAGTAGGGCTCATAAGAGCCCCAATAAGAATCAGACCATGGACCGTAGTGAGGATAATCAGCCGAAAATGGTTGATTTCGGAATCTCTGCTTATGCTTATGCTCTTGGGGGACATCATTTAGCCTCTGGTAAGTTCCAGAACTCATACCATGCTGACTGGCGATGATGAACTGTGGAGAGATGAGCTGGTTGGATATCTTGTCAGTCTTAGTCTTACCCGTTATGGGATCCACTGGAGAGCCAATACGCTCTCCAGGTTTAGGAACTAGAGTCGTTATCTTAAAGTTCACCTCGTTGACCTGAGGAGAGGAGGTTGTTTCTCCCTGATACCTGCCGAATATGCCAATCGTGGAGTGATACCTAAAGTCAGCGTAGACGGATTTCATAGTATTACCCTCTACCAGCTTTTCCTTGCCATTGCGGAAGCGCTGAGAGCGTTCGCCTGTGACAAATCTATTGGGGTACTGCAATACGCGTACTACTTGACTTAGTAGTCCTCCTCCCTTTTGCTTTACTGTGAACTTAATGTGATACGGGATATAATTGACTGGTACTGGGTGCTTGATTGTGATGACTCCATTGGAGAGGTAATTCTTCGAGGGGGTAATCTCGATACCGTCCCAGTTGGACTTATTGGGCTCACTTTTGACCAACGTTTTAGTGCCGTTGATCTTGTAAAGCTTGGACTCCGTCTTGCTAAACTCACGACGGTAGTGTACACCTCGCTTGTCATAATATTCGTACCAAGCACTATCTATCTCAATCTCTACGGGTAGACTGGAGGCATAGGGGATGGAAATCTCACTGACAGCCGCCATAAAGGGGCGCCTGTCATACACCTCGAGGTACTGCGCCTTGAGAAGCTCGCCGTCGACGGCCTCAATTAGGTTCCATGGTGTGATGGCGACATTGGAGGTGATGTCTACGGGGGTGTCTTCGTTGAGACTACCTAGGACCTCGATGGAGGTGAGAACGTCATAGAGATGGTTGCGCTCGAGCTTGTGGAGCATATCCTCAGTGACCTCACCGAGAGCCTTACGATAGTTCACCGGTATGCGGTAGTAGTAATCAACCCAACGGTCTGAATCTTTTGCATCTTTAGGACGCATCGTAAGCTTGAGACGTAGGAAAGTCTCATTTGTCAAGGTGCTACGCCAGTCATGCTCGTAAGCGTAAAAAGGTACTGTGCCGTAAAACTTGCCGTCTCCCCGGCTATTCTTATACCCTAGAGTAGCGTAGTCAGTCTCCACCATCGGGCGGTAAGCCGAGTTGTGCCAGTCGCTACCATTGGGCTGATAGGGTGAGTCACTCCGTACGACCTTCGTCTTCTCTGGATAGCGTACGAGACAGACTTCGGGCTTGGTGTCAGGGTTGACCACGTATGGTGTCTCAATTCCGTTCTGATAGTCCTTGACCTCGATATGATCAATCCTCAGTCGTATCTTGGCTGCCGCACGGTAGAGATCGATAGTCCCTAGCTCTGCACTAGGCTTTTGCGAACCCCAGGTGACGGTCGTCTGGAGTTTTCCATCCATAAGAAACTTATCCTGTGGGGCTATCTGTCCGTTTTGGGGAGCAGGGTTGAGCTTGCTCTGATCGTCCTGTATCTGCTCGTAGAGAGCTGTCTTCGTTTTGACGCTTTCGACGATAGGTGTGCGGGCATTGACCACAGAGATATAGTCTAGCTGCTTGCCCTCGAGCTTAGGAAGATCACCCTTCGGGATAATAAAGGTGGCACGACTGCCGATCTCGCTACCCGTGAGCGCCTCCTGCTTGGATGGGGTGTAGCGCCCAACGAGCTGGCCTAACGTTGGGTCAAAGACAAATAGCTCTATGCTCTCAATCTTATTCTCATTCAGTATGCTGACACCGTGGAGCCCATTCTCCTTGTCGCCTGGCTCCTCGCCTACGTGGCTACGGAGCGTGGTCGTGGTCGTCTGCTCGGTGTGCGGTATGAGCGTGAGCTCGAGGATCTTGCCATCTTCCTCGGAGATGTGCAGAGCATCGGCTGTCCGCTCACTAACGCAACTGGTGAATGCCACACAGATGCCCACGAAGGTGAGCACGGCGCAGAGGGCTATGCGTGCGCTGGTCTGGATATTATATCGAAACATTGTCATTGCGAGTCTTAGTACATTACTTGTTTGATACGCCACCGCTGAGAGCCTCCACCATCCATGTAGCTGTTACGGCTTCTCTTGGGATATAGGTTTAGCTCCTTGCCATCGACTACGATGTAAAACTGAGTGTAGTATGGCTCAGTGGTAAACTCCTGTCGGGGCTTGATCTGGAATGTGTAGGTATTGGAAGGATTGGCACCGATGATGTCTGGCTTAACCCGATCGTAGGTCTTGCCCGTAAAGAGGTAGTTCAGTCCGTTCGTGATAGAGGCCGACCAAATGGCACCTACGGGCTTGGTAATCTCAAAGGTCACCTCGACAATCTCGTTGGGTGAGAGGAGTACCTCCTGAAAAATGTCGTCTAGATCACGTGTAGCATTAGTTTTTGTATTGACGACCTTGAGTGAACACTCATACTCTGGTTGCGTGAACTGCAGCTCAGACTCAATCAAATCCCAAGGCATCACCTTTAGAGCTATATCTAGCTCCTTACCATCCTCAGGTATAGTAATTGAAAAATGATAGTCATGATTACGTACAATACTGTAATCTGCAGGAAAGTCTTTTTCCTGATTACGAGCTACATCAATATAGTATTTATCAGTTCCCCACTGACTTGGGTCATTAATAATCACAGGGATTTTGTACAGCTTACCGCTTGTCATCTCAATCTGAATATAGGTCGGTGTACCTACAGGTGTATCAGAATCTTTATTCCAGCCAAGTGTTGCTGACCCTTTACCCAACAAGCGCTCAGGAATATACATCTTGGTACTAAATTCTGTCGCCGTAGTAGCAATAATAATCTTGTCACTACCCTTAAATAGTCGGGCAGCAGGATCAGGCAGCATCGCAGGTTCTCCAGTTGAAACCTCCATATAGGAGTGTTGCTTTGCGATATTATAGAGCTCTATCTTCTTTACATTTTTTAGCCCTTCACCTTTTAGATCTAAACTAATCTTTGCTGATGTACGAACCAGGTTGACAGTTGATTGATCTCTACCAGTCTCCTTGCTTGTCCCTGAGCTAATAGGTGCTATAGATCCATTCCCAGCAGTTTTAGGTTGGAAGGGAATTGGTGACGTAATTGTACCACCATTAGGAATATCCTGATTCTCGTATATACGAGACATAGGGAAAAACTTATTACCAGTAGAATTAGAAGTAGCTCCATCATATAATGCAGGATTAAATGTCTGCATCGTCTTAAGAGCACTCTTAAAATCATCGTAAGTATTAAGTTGTTCAAGATTCCATGTAGATGGATAATTTGCTACGAAACAAAAGTGGTACTTACTTTGTTTCAGCTCCATTGTAAAGGACTTATATGTCGTGAATAGGCTCTTAACCAACCCACCTTCTGTTGCGTCATAAACTAACACAGCCACTTTATCTACAAAATCCTCATAATCATCGGTATCAGTATCAATAGACGGATCATCCTTCTGAACTCGAGTTTGAGAACTCGACGCCAGCACACCAGACATTGAGAATTGAAGATAGGTTACCTCTTGATTATTCGGCATAGATTCATCTCCTCTACGGCACCCTAAAATAAGTGTTGATAAGAATAGAGCTACTACGATATATATTTTTAGTTTAGATCGAAACATAAGCACAGGAGCAATTTATTACTAAAAATTAGTACCTATTGGATAATTCCACTGGGAAAGAGTGGATAGGATAATTATTAATCAGAATATTGACGACCATGTTGTTGTCAGGGCAATCCTTGCACTTATCCTCAATTTCCATCACAATATCAAAGTCGTGTTCACACTCAAGATTGACATTTGGATTTTCTAGTAGCACCTTCCCGAGTAAATCTTCAAGGAAGTAGGTCTTATCCTCCTTCTTATTGTATACTTTGAGCACATTATTGTAACCGCTCTTAAGTTCCATTAGAGTATAGACCAATTTTATTGAAGTTTCATCCTTTGATACTTTTGTACCAGGATAATTCAATTTTGCCGCATTAAGTGGCATCCTCTTATTGATGAGGGTGGTGCCATTAGCGGATGATATCATTATCTCGAAGTCATCAATGTCCAATTTCTCACATACGCTCTCATGGAGCTTTAGGGTGAGATTGATTCGGTTCGTTACCTCGAGCATATTTATTGAGATTTCGTCAAATACCGAACCGTGTGTCTTACGATCGGGTAGCGAAACCACCTTACTCTCCCCTTGCCATACGGCATGGTCTTGAAGTGATGCGGCATTACCGCCCTTCTCGCGAAGTGACATCATAATGTCCGTCTTGGTTGTCTTGCCCTCAACAAAGTCGCCGAGGTCAAAATATTTTTTGGTAGCTCCTGCCCATGCGATGAAAGAGTACTGACCCTTCTCTACAGGAGGTAGCTCCACCTTATAGGCTTTTACTAAGTCCACCGAGCCTTCGACTCTTTCCTTCTTTACCAATACATCATTAAGGTCAAAAGCAAATACGTACAGACCCTCTACCTCACCCACTGGGATAGGTTCATCCATACAAGGGGTCTGGTGATAAAAGCTGATATACACACCTTGCGGACACTCTTCAAGATCCTCATAGATGTATTTGTCACAGCCAGTGAAGAGCAATACCGTAAGGGCTAAAAGTGCTGGTAAAATAGAAAAAAACCTTTTCATAAAGCCTATTTATTGAAATAGTATAAGAAAAATAAGCTACAGGAGAACCACCTCAGGATTACAATAGGTATCCACCAAGTGGCACCCCTGTAGCAACATGCTAATAGTCAGTCTTTCTCAGACTGAAAAATTATCAATTAGTAACGATTACCAAGATCAACGTTGTAGCTGTGTAGGGTGTAATCAAGCACCTTTAGCTGTACTGACAAATAAGTCTTATCGGTTTCTAGTGGATCGTCTGGATTGAATGGATCGTCTGGATCGTCTGGATTGTCTGGATCATCTGGTTTGTCTGGTTTGTCTGGTTTGTCTGTATCCTTATTTGGAGTCCAGTTTAGACCAATCTCCTTGAAACCGGTAATGTGAGCGTGGTAGACCTGGTTACGGAAAACTGGTGACTCTTTAATCTTTTTATTGGTAATAGCATAAGGCACATCAGGATTAATCCATATATTGTAGAACATTACACTACCAGTATACTTGATTACCTCCTGCTGAGCTTCAGTAACTGATCCAGTGAAATTCTGATCCTTCATTTGAGCCTTCTCAAGAGAGGTATAGAACTTACCATCAGTCTTACCAAGATAAAGATTACCGTCAGCTGGTTCGACCTTAGTCTTAACACCATCTACCATATTGAATGCCTCAAAAGTAGCACGAATAGTGAAGAATGCAGTATTACCCTTCTTGTAATTACCCTCAGCGTGAGTAATTGGCAATAGGAACTTAGATGTCTTCTCAGCCTCAAGAGCCTCAACGATTTCAGACTCTTTAGGAGTATAAGTCTCCATCACGGTAACAGTTGCATATGGATCTGCGTAAGAGAATAGAGTCTTAGAATCCTCCACAGGAGTGCCATCTACAGCCACACCATGAGCACCCTTGAAATCTTTCCAATAAGTACTGCCTGGGATAAAATCATAGATACCCTTAGGAGCCTTCAAATCATCTGGCTGGATAGGGTTAAGCTGTAGTGAGCTACCAGTAGCTGCATACTCCACACCAGTAATCATCACCTGAGCAGTTTCCTCTATTTTTCCAGTAGTAAGATTTGTACGCTTAATCTTGATAGGGGTATCTTTTGCAGTTTTAGCAATAGTGACCATAGCACGAGAAGCAACTCGAACTACATTAACCTTAATCTGGTTATCGGTACCATTCTTAGCTGCTTCTGCAGTAATACCCTCATTAACAGAAATAAGACCTCCATTTTCTTTAGCTGGAGCGACTTCATTGGTCATCATGATGATGTCCTTTTGCTTACCGTTATCATACTTTGCTACGTCGGAAACAGCAGACAACTGAATCGCCTGATTGAAGGCAGCATCAAAACCAGAAGTTGGCTTAGTAACCTCATCAACTTTCTTACCTAATTCCCAACCTGCGGCCTTCAAGGCTTCGGTAATCTGCGTACTTGCGTTGATAATCACATAAGCACTTACATCTTCGCCAGCTACAGCCTCTACTGCCAACCTGGGAGTAAGCATACCATTCTCATCAATACCATTGAAATCCGTCTTAGTGAAGTACTCTGAGGTAACTGCCTTGCCTGCAGTCACTAAGTAAACGGCAATGTCTTGGATATCATCACGTCCCTTCCAAGAGCCAGCTACTGAATTGTAGTTTTCGTCTGGAAAAGCCTTAAGCCCATTATCTGCACCTGGGAACTTAAGAGAAAGACCTACATAGGTGTCCCCACCCTCAATAGGAGTGTCTGGTTCATTGCTCTTGTTTTTGTCACAAGAGGCGAAACCCAACGCTAGAGCGAAAATCGCTCCGATTGTTAAAAATCTCTTCATCTTCATTTCTTTGTTAAGTTGATTAAAAAATTATTATTTGAACTATTTATTTACTAATATCTGATACATTATAAGCTCTCTTGGAGCTTGGTTAGCTCATTGAGGTTGTGCTGAGCATTGGTGCTACCCATGCTGGCTGCTTTCTGGAAGCTGGCCTTAGCTTGCTCTAGATTCCCCTTGCGGGCATAAGCGATTCCAAGATTATTAAGTGCTTCTGCATGATTGCTCAGCTTGCTTAATCTATCTATCGCTGCTTGATAGTTACCTCCCTCTATATCCGCAGCACTCGCATTGATCATCGCTACTGGCTCATTTGGGAACAAGCGGGTAGCAATATCAAACACCTCCTTAAATTCCTTACTATCTGCTGGGTAGCTCTTTGCTACTAAGTACATCTCATTTAAGCTCAATAGCTTTGGATTGCTCTTGATAATCTCCTTCGCTTCCTCCACATCAAAGGCACGCACATTATAGGCAATCACATACTCAGTACGACGCAACTGTGGGTAGAAGTTATTCAAGAGGTTACTATAGGTCTGGCTACCATCCAGTGCCCTAATCTTACCATCACGAGCATCTGCATTGGGAGTATTGGCGATGATATCGAGGATGGCATCCTTATTAGAGAGTGAAGAACTATTCACTGCTGCCTTCAAGCCCTCCCAGTCTTCTCCATGACCCGTCACCTTAAATTGATTTCTCTGGATTCCATAAGTATTCATCAAGTAGTCGGCAAATGAATTGGCACGACGACCAGCCAAGGCACGGTTGGACTCAAATTTACCTTCTGGAGAAGCATAACCAATCACCGAGAATTCTGTAATCGTCAAGTCCTTATTCTTCACCACTTCGCTCACTACCTTATCTACACGGTCAAACTCTGCCGCGTTATTCTTATAGTCACGCTTCAAGTCGTGCTTTGCTACCACGAAATTAAAGGTCGCGGTATGCCTATCAGCTCGAGCCTTCACAGGCTCCACCTTTGGAGTGATATAAGTTAAGCGATATTGAGGCACATAAGGCTCTCCAAGGAATGGAGTAAGTAGCACTTTAGCATCCTCATGCACAAAACAATCGGCACAGCCATGCACCAT
>NZ_JADRGN010000047.1:0-13369 GCF_018206105.1 Porphyromonas levii | reverse complement strand
CATAAAGATACAAATAATTCGCCACTTTTCCTAATATAATCGCCTCTATTTTAGTCCATTAGAGCAAATATTCACCTCTGGTTTTTGTCTCTTTTCTTAGGTCGAACTCACGTTAATATAACTTGATAACGGCTCTATTAACGTTGACAAATAAGACAATCTGTAAGGGATACTCTATACCTTAGAATCTGATGGTAGTCGATAACTCTAGCAGAGAAGGCTGAGGAGAATGCGGTGCTTCACTATAAAAGACATGGGCAGTGCGGAGATAGACTTGTGCCGCCTGTACCTTATAACGCACCTGAGCCGTTGCTCGCAACCCTTTGCCCCTAAGCATCGGCACGTAATACCGCCACGGCATATAGGGCTGGTCGGCGCGTATCACACCGCCATTGGTATTGAAATATTGTAGTCCGCCTTCTATCCGCAATCCTTGGGCAAACGACCACTGTCCCCGAACGAAAGCGCCCCAAGCTGTTCGCGAGAGATTGAGCCCCGAGCGCCATACCAGTTGTTCATTGAATTGGTACTGGTGGGTTAGCCTTCCCGTAGCACGCTCACGGGCATACCTCAGGCGTGCTCTAAACACATGTTTATCATAGTTGTACTCAGCCCTTGCCGTAGTACCCCACCCCTTATCCGAATAAGACAAATAGAGCATGCCACGCCACCAGCGAGCCAACTCTCCTACCCAAGTTGCCTGAACGCCCCTCTTGCCCTGTCGGAATCCGTAAGGTGTAAAAGACTGATCACCAGAGTAGTGTCCCATGAGAGACACTCGTCCCAACCTATCAGTGTAATAGCTAATAGTGGCAAGGCTAGAGAGCCCCTCTCGTTTTGCTAAAAGGCTTTCGCCTGCTATCCTCCATCGTCTATTCTGATATTGGAAAAAGAGTGAACCGTTCTGCATTTGTTGGTGTCTATCGGGCGCCTGCATAGGTTCGAACTTAGGAGAAAGATACCGCTGAACCATCGCTGTACCGCCCACCTCCATAGCCTTGACGCGATAGCTTATCACAGCACCAACAGTAGCCCTCTGTGCCGCATGCCTTCGGGCTACTTCATCCGTTGTTCGGTGCATACCCCCGGGGTAGAGCGTAACAACCTTTGAGCCCTCCACACGAGCATCGATAGGCTCTGTGCCTCCAAACAATACGACATTGAGGGCGCCAAGGTCTATACTAGCGCCCACGCCACGAAGGAAACCGTATTCTCGGAAACTGCTATGTTGCCTAAGCACACGACGGCTAAGCATTGGTGCTTGCCCCACAATCTCTGCTCTGGAGAAGTAAGAGAGGCTCTGCCCCAAGTGTATCCCTAGCCCTGCGCTCACCCTGTAGTCGCCTGCAATCACCGACCAATGCGCAGCTTCATATCGGTAGCTGGCAGAGAGATAATCGACCCTGCGTGGCTCGCCCCTATCCTTACCTGCCAGTACGCTCCATGTATGTCGAGCCCCAAAACTACCTGCATACCGAGTACCCCATCCTATCCCACGGTATTGATCCCTACGTAACGGCAATTGTCCCTCGAACCCAGCGAATAACTCTTGCGCCAATTGCGGTCTCTCCTCCCTTTCTCCAGCGACTATAAAGGGTTCGAGCAATGGAAGCTGTTGGAGCGGAGCACCCTGTACTTCCTTAAGTTCGTAAATAGAGCGAAACCTCCCGCCTCGGCGACTACGCTCTAGCAGAAGGTTACGCACAAAGAATGTATCGAAATAGGGCAGCTCCAATAGTTCTGCCTCCGATGCGCTATTGATATCCAGAGGATGCGCAAGGCGTTCGGCGAGGAAAGAACCTAGCCATTCGGCTTCCGCCTCGTCCTCTAGCTCCTGCAATAGTAGCTCCACCGCCTCTTGCCCTTCTACCATCGGGGCAGAGAGGATAAGACAAAGTAAGAACAACCATCGCTTCATCGTCAGTGCGCTTCGAGCCAGTTCTCCCCCACACCAACATCCACAGTAAGGGGCACACGAAGCTCAGGGCAGACCCCCTCCATCTCCTCACGGATCATCGCCACAAGCCTATCCTTCTCATCGGGAGGGCAAGAGAAATTGAGTTCATCGTGTACCTGTAGCATCATCTTCGCTTTGAAGCCCTCCTTTTGGAGGCGCTTCTGAATACGAATCATAGCTACCTTAATGATATCTGCTGCCGAACCTTGGAGCGGCGCATTGATAGCATTGCGCTCCGCAAAGCCGCGCACTATACTATTCTGTGAATTGATATCCATAAGGAAACGCCTGCGCCCCATAATCGTCTCCACGTAGCCCTGCTCTTTGGCTCGCGCTACTACATCTTGCATATACTTCTGTACACCAGGGAAGGTACGGAAGTAACCCTCGATCAATTCCTTTGCCTCCCCAAAAGCAATCCCTAGGCGACTACTGAGCCCATAGGTACTGATACCATAGATGATACCGAAGTTCGCAGTCTTGGCACGGCGCCGTAGCTCAGAGGACACCTCGCTCGGCTCGGTATGATAGATACGGGCTGCCGTCATTGCATGTATATCCGTACCGCTCCTAAAGGCCTCTATCATCGCTTCATCACCAGAGAAGTGCGCCATCAATCGTAGCTCTATCTGCGAATAATCGGCAGAGACATAAAGGTCGCCCCGCTCAGGGTGTAAGCTAGTAAAGGCTCTACGTAGCTGCCTACCGTCCTCATCCCTAACCGGGATATTCTGAAGGTTGGGATCCGTACTAGAGAGTCTGCCTGTAGCAGTCGATGTCTGGTTGTACGTCGTATGTACCCGCCCTGTCTGCTTATTGATAAGCAATGGTAGTGGTTCTATATAGGTACTCACGAGCTTCCTCAGACCACGGTAGCGGAGAATCATCCCGACCACTGGGTGAAGGTGCGCAATCTTCTGTAGCTCCTCCTCTCGGGTCACATACTGTCCTGTCTTGGTCTTCTTGGGTTTCTCTACCAGCTGCATGTGGTCGAAGAGCACTTCTCCCACCTCCTTTGGTGAATTGATATTGAACTCCCGCTGCACAGCCCTATAGATCTCGTGCTCCAACTGTGCCAGTTCGGTATTGAGCTCCTCTACCGTCTCGGTGAGTCGCTTAGCATCTAGCCTTACCCCCGTCTTCTCCATCTCTAGGAGTACCTCCATCAGTGGCATCTCGAGCTTATAAAATAGATCCTCCAGACCTTCTCGCTCTAGCTCCTCTCTCAGCTTGCCATAGAGCCGAAGTGTGACATCGGCATCTTCCGAGGCATACTTATAGATAGACTGTGGAGCCAGCTGGCGCATACTCTTCTGGTTCTTCCCCTTTGCCCCTATCAACTCCTCTATCGGGATAGGGCGGTAGTTGAGGTAGCTCTCTGCCATGGCATCCATCCCATGCCGTAGCTCGGGCTGTATCAGATAGTGGGCAATCATCGTATCCCAGTAAGGACCTACGGGTTGTACCCCGAAGCGCTCTATCATCTTGAGGTCAAACTTTAGGTTCTGCCCTATCTTCAGAATATTAGGATTGGCAAATACCTCTTGGAAAACCGAGAGCTGAATCCTAGCCTCCATCGATAGCGCAGAGAGTGGCACATACCATGCCTCGCCCTCCTCTATGGCAAAGGAAATACCTACAATGCCAGCGCTCATACCATCAAGACTATCCGTCTCGGTATCAAAGGCAAACTGCTTTGCTTGGCTCAGCCGCTCCACAAGAGCATCTATATCCTTTTCCTCCTCTACTAGGTGGTACTTCGCCCCCCAAGTATCGATGGAATCGAAGCTACTCTCCACCACTTGAGTGGGCGTTGTCTTAGGCTCATCTTGGTCAAAAAGAGTACGTGCCCCGCCACTCTTTGGTGCCGCAACATTGCCTTGGAGCTTCGTCAACTTGGAGCGGAATTCTAGCTCTTCATATAGGTCTGCAAGCGCCTGCAGGTTAGTCTCCCTAGGCAACATATCTTCCAGCGCATACGTCACAGGTACATTGGCATGAATCGTTACTAGCTCCCGAGAGAGCTTTAATTGCTCACGACCTTCTATGAGATTTTCCTTCTGTTTCCCCTTCAGCTGATCGATATGCTCGTAGATACCCTCTATATCTCCATACTCACCCAACAGCTTAGCCGCAATCTTCTCTCCAATGCCCTTCACACCAGGTACATTGTCGGAGGCATCGCCCCATAAGGCTAGGAGGTCAATGACCTGAGACGTATTTTGGAGCCCATACCGCTCCGTCACCTCGCTAGGACCAAGTTCCTCAAAACCGCCCTTCAGACCAGGCTTAAGGATATGTACATTTTGGGTAACCAATTGCCCATAGTCCTTATCGGGCGTAATCATAAAGATCTTCATCTCGGGATACTTAGCCCCCACCTGTGTAGCAATGGTACCAATCACGTCATCCGCCTCATATCCCTCTACCTCATAGCGCTGGATACCAAAGGCATCGATAAGCTTCTTGATATAAGGTATCCCAAAAGAAATCCCTTCGGGGGTCTTCTCTCGCTGTGCCTTGTACGCCTCGTACATCTCACTGCGAAAAGTACCTCCTGGGGGATCAAAGACAACTGCTAGGCGGTGCCCCTCTGCACGCTTTACGATCTCCTCAAAAGTATTGAGAAATCCAAAGACGGCAGTAGTGTCTTGTCCTTTTGAATTGACCCTAGGGCTCCGCATCATTGCATAAAACCCACGGTAAATCATTGCATACGCATCTATCAGGTAGAGGTTCTTCTCCATATCTTTCTTTTCGTCTGTAATACGGTACAAGATACCAATAATCTGCCCCGCCGCCACATAGACCACCATCTTTCTCTACTTTTGGGGGCAATGCGGGAATTGCTTCAGTTGTAGGGTACATACCATAGTTATGAAAATGGCAGAATAAGGCATCACGACCCCGCTCTACCTATCTCCGAATGCTTATAAGGCGCGCACCCACAGCGGCTCGCGCAACTAGAGAAATTTATTCCTAGGAATAAATTTATTTTTCTGTACAAATAAAAATATTTATCTCTAGGAAAAGTTTTATTTATTCCTAGGAATAAATTTGGCTACTCTAGCGATTCAGAGAGCGTAGTATTATAGGTCACGGAAAGTGCTTAGGGAGCTAGCGATTTATCTACGTAACAAATACACTGGCAGGAGTATTTTAGTATCTTTGTATGTAGCGAAATAGTTTGACAGAGACAGTAAGATAAAATATATGGCTGATAAGATTGATTTTCATAGGGTGTGCTTAGAGGATAGGGATCAAATATTGGCATATCTCGAGGGGAACCCCTATTGCAATTGCGACTATTCATTTGGGAATCTGTACAACTGGGGATTTCTATACCAAACTTCTGTGGCGTTTCACAAAGGGATGATGGTGGTACGCTTTAGGAGTAAGGAGACTGGGCGCACGGCTTTCTTGACACCCATAGGAAATGGAGACCTAGGTGAGGTCCTGAGGGATATGGAAGCATCTATAGAGGATATTGATCAGCACTTAACCTTGATGGCGGTACAAGACAGTGCCTTAGAGGCTATCGTGGCTACTAAGCCTACGGATATCCATGTAATCAATAATAGGGACAATGCCGACTACCTATATGAGCGTGAAAAGCTAGAGACGCTTTCGGGAAAGAAACTCCAGTCTAAGCGCAATCACATCAATAAGTTTAAGCGTCTCTACCCAGACTACCAATACGAAGAGATCACCAAGGCAAATGCTGCCGAGTGTGCTGAGCTCTACCAAGTGTGGTACGATGAGACAGAGGACACAGAAGGGATGGATGAGGAGCGCATTATGGTTCGCCGTGCCCTTGAGAATCAGGAAGCGATAGGGCTGAGAGGTGGCTGTATTCGGGTGGATGGCAAGATTATTGCCTTTACTCTAGGGATTCAGATTAACCCCCATTGTTTCGGAGTGCATATAGAGAAGGCAAATACGGAGTACGAGGGCTCTTTTACAATCATCAACCAAGAGTTTGTACGACACCTGCCTGAGCAGTATGTCCGTGTCAATAGAGAGGAGGATCTTGGTCTGCCTGGGCTTAGGAAAGCGAAGCTCTCTTACTACCCAATGAAGATATTGGATAAGCACACGGCAGTGGTGAGGTATGAAAAGGATTAGCTATAGGAGCGACGACACTCGCAGGCACCAGGAGATAGTGGAACTGCTATGCGAGAGCTTTGGTGCCAAGTATCGGGATTATTACCTGCTACAGCTGGAGCATCTGCCCACACCTCAGCACACCAAGTTGCTTGCTGATGATGAGGGTAGACTAGTTGCCTTTACACAGATTGTGGACTACAAACTAAGGCTTAGGCGGGAAGAGACTTCTCTGAGGGCTGGATATCTCTACAGTGTATGCACTGCAGAGCGAGCCCAAGGGCAAGGTGTAATGAAGTGGTTTATGGAGGAGATGCTGGAGGAACTGAGAATGGATGGGTATGCTTTGGCATTCTTGGTGCCTGCGGAGGATTGGCTGGTGGCGTATTATAAGCGTTTCGGCTTTGTATGGCAGGGGAGCACGATCTATGAGAAAGCCCCCAAGGATGCTACACCCCTACTCTTTCCCGATCTCCTTGCTCGCAACTACCTAGAAGCGGTCAACCGTTACGAGCAAAAGCATCTCTCTCAGAAGCAGTATGAAAACCAGCAACGACTAGAGTGGATTCCTATGCTTCCTGCTCCCATCTGCTGGATGTCGCTAGCCCTCCAACTCGGCCTATCACTACCTGAACCTCTCCCCCTACTGAATCCCCTAACGTAATCTCCGACTGAATAAAATATAAAGGACACCAATGGAAATTAATCCTTGGTGTCCTTTATCTATTTATATACTAGCACTAGAAGGTGTAGCTGTAGACGAAGTCCGCGGCATCTTGCATCTGCTTGTACATCACTACGTCGTCCTGCACCATGGGAACTACCTTTCGGAAGTCGTTGTAGAGCTTCTGAAGTGGGGCAGAGGTCTTATCGGCTCCCTTGCGAAGGGCAAGAGCCTGAGCACCGTTCATCAGTTCTACTCCGAGGATTGCATAAAGGTTGTCGAGAAGTGGCAGGAGCTTAGTAGCTGCATTGGCACCCATAGAGACGTGATCCTCTTGTCCGTTACTACTTACGATGCTATCCGAAGCAGCAGAGAAGCAATACATCTTATTCTGGCTCACCATTGCAGCAGCAGCATACTGTGGAATCATAAAGCCTGAATTGAGACCTGGCTTAGCCACTAAGAACTCAGGCAGATTACGGAGTCCAAGAATAAGCTGTGCGGTACGACGCTCGGAAATATTGCCTATCTCTGCCATCGCCACTGCGAGGAAGTCGTAGACAATCGCCAAAGGCTGACCATGGAAGTTGCCACCAGATACGATCATATCCTCATCCGGGAAGATGGTAGGATTATCGGTAACGGAGTTGATTTCTGTCTCTACGACGCTGGTAACGTACTTCAAGGCATCATAAGAAGCGCCATGTACCTGAGGGATACAGCGGAATGAGTATGGGTCCTGTACCTGTGCCTTTGCTTGCTCTTGGAGCTTACTGCCTTCGAGGAGGTTACGCATGGTCTTTGCTACATAAGACTGCCCTTCGTGTGGACGTATAGTATGCAGACCAGCATAGAAAGGAGCAGAGAGACCATCGAATGCCTCAAGTGACAGCGCAGCTACATGTAGTGCTGCCTTCTGTGCCCTACGAGCAAGCATGAGAGCATAAACTCCGTGAGAGCTCATAAACTGAGTGCCATTGAGGAGTGCTAGTCCTTCTTTACTCTTGAGGGTAATGGTCTGAAGACCAGCTTTCTTATAAGCCTCAGCCGAAGCCATTCTCTCACCCTTGTAATACACTTCGCCCTCACCAATAAGAGGGAGGAAGAGCTTCGCTAGAGGGGCGAGGTCGCCCGAAGCTCCTAGAGAGCCCTTGTCGTACACGATAGGATACATCTCCTCATTAAGCATATCCACGAGGCGCTGTACGGTATCCACCTGCACGCCACTATGCCCTAGGCTAAGGGCATAAACCTTGAGGATAAGCATGAGCTTAACGATAGGCTCTGCTACCTCGTCTCCATAGCTACATGAGTGGCTCATCACGAGGTTTTCCTGAAGCTTAGTAAGGTCGTCCTGAGGGATACTGATGCTACAAAGCGAACCGAATCCTGTGGTGATACCATAGAGAGGACGATCGCTCTTCTCCACTTTCGCATCCAAGTAATCGCGACACTTCTGTATACGGGTTATCGCTTCGGGAGCAAGGGTATAGGTAACCTTCTTGCTAAAGACAACACGCTCTAGAGACTCAATCGTGAGCTTATCACGACCGATAACATACTCCATAGGTTCGCCGAGCGTATAAGGCTGATGTGTAACAACTCTCATAACTTACTGTATTGCCTTATAAGTGTGCTGGAGGATACGCTGCTCGATATCGGTGATATCCTTTTCGAGTTGCTCACAATCGGCAGTAAGCTCCTTTACGAAAGCCTCGTCCTTGAGACCTCCAAGGTTGATACGCACGTTGAGAAGGGCACCGAGAACGCCAAGACGGCAGTTCATCATAGCGATACAACCGTCGGTAATTGCGTTTTGATTACCTTTCATCACCACAGCCTCGATAAGAGGAATCAGGTCATAAGTCATCTTAGCTACCTCCATAGGTACGAGGGCAGCTACCTTAGTAGCCTCTTGTATCTTAGCACTACGTGCAGCCTTCTCTTCGTCGGTCTCCTTTGGCATCTTGAAAGCCTCGGCAACTAGATTATATGCGTCGCTATCACGGTCAATGGCATTGAGTAGGCTCTGACGGATCTCCTCCGCCTTTGTAGCCACCTCCATCATCTCGCTCTCTACCTCGGCGTACTTCTTACGACCGATAGTGAGATTGGCTACCATCTTAGCCAATGATGCGGATATAGCTCCAGCGAGTGCCGAAACACTACCGCCACCAGGTACTGGATCGCTACCAGCGGTGACATCACTAAATTGTACTAGGGTATGGTCTTTCAACATCATAATGTCTGTTCTTTTGTCTTAGAATTTATAAGTTACTCCGTTTTTAATCGTGGTATCCACTAGGTTCATGCCGAAATGGTAGCTTAGGAACTTGTAGTTGGGGTACTTCAAGATAACGGCATCGCCTGCCTTTCCTACCTCCAAGCTACCTATCTTGTCGTGCCTATTGATAGCCTTTGCTGCATTGATTGTAAGAGCCGAAAGCGTCTCCTCCACCGTCATCTTCATGTAAATAGTAGAGAGGGCTATCAGCAGAGGGATAGAGCTAGAGAAGCAACTACCTGGATTGAGATCCGAAGCTACCGCTACACAGCAACCCTCGTCTATCATCTTGCGCGCAGGCGCATAGTCATCCATCAGAGAGAACGCAGTAAGTGGCAAACATGTAGCCACCGTCTCGCTATTGGCTAGAGCGCTAATCCCTTCGTCCGATATCTTGAGCAGGTGATCGGCAGAGAGACAACCAAGTTCAGCCGCAAGGTCTGCTCCTCCGATATGAACAATCTCATCGGCATGCATCTTTACCTTGAAGCCGTGCTCCTTGGCGGCTTTGAGGAGTCTACGCGTATCATCATGCTCAAATACATTCTTCTCCGTGAAGATATCCACACACTCCGCTAGCCCCTTCTCCTTTACCAAAGGAAGCATCTCACGGATGATAAAGTCGATATACTCATGTGGGCGTCCCTTGTACTCCACAGGGGTATCATGTGCGCCCATGTAAGTACTGTAGAGCGAGATAGGATGTGTCTGCTCGAGATGACGTGTCACCTCCAGCTGGCGTAGCTCCGTCTCCTTATCCATACCGTATCCGCTCTTCGCCTCCACGGTAGTCACACCCATCTTCAACATATCATCGAGGTGCTTTATTGCCTTATCCGATAGTTGTTCAAAGGTTGCTGTTCGAGTCGCTTTGGTAGTAGAGGCAATCCCTCCACCGCGCTCCATGATGCTCATGTAGCTTTCTCCCGCCAAGCGCCATTGGAACTCATCCTCTCTAAACCCGCCAAATACTAAGTGGGTATGGGAGTCTATAAATCCAGGGAGTACGCATTGCCCTTGCGCATCAACGAACTCCATCCCCTGCTCCTTAGGACAAGGCGCTTCCGACTGCTTACCAGCATAGGTGACAATTCCCTCCTCTATCACTAGCACTGCAGGTCCTTCGATGAGGCCAATGTCGCCCATGGCGGTACCCTTCTTAGGACCTCCCGCCATGGTGACTAGCTGACCTATATTATAGAGGTATAGGCTACCCTTTTGCTTTCCGTTACGCATTAGCCTTCATTAGCTTGTACTCGAGGATCTGCTCCACAGAGAAGCCCTCAAGCTGTAGGTGCTTGGTCATCTCCTCTGCAAGCTGCTCTAGGGGATACTCGCCCTCAGCAATAGCTTCCTTACCTAGATAGTAAGCAAGAGACTGCTCTAGTGCCTCCTTAGGGACTAGACCGATAATCTCAGCGCCTACGATATTAGCACCATAGCGCTTAGCCTCCATGCGTACCATCTCGTGCGCACGGTAGATAGCAGTCCTAGTATAGTCCGTAAGGTTCATAGATACCTGGCTCTGGTGGCGCTCGGTAAGGTCTACACCCATACCCTTTACAAAGCGAAGACCTCCGCCGATAAAGCGAACACGCTTGGCAATAGCTGTAGCCACTTCAACATCGGGGTGATCAAGGTTCACATTGTAAGCCACTAGCGGCATACGTGCGCCCACAGCAACAGTACCAGCTGTGGCATGGCGCTCAGCCTTACCATAGTCAGGTGCCCACTCTGGGAGCTTAATCTTCTCTGCCATACCCTCGAACTCGCCCTTGCGAATCTTAGCTAGGTTCTGGCGCTCAGGAGATGAAGCAGAGTCCTCATATAGGAATACAGGCACGCCTATCTCCTCACCGATAATCTTACCGACCTCGTGAGATAGCTCGATAGCTTCCTCCTTAGTAACATCCTTGATAGGAATAAAAGGAATCACATCCACTGCGCCCATACGAGGGTGCTGCCCCTGATGCTTCGTGAGGTCTATCTTAGCAACAGCTACTCTTACAGCCTCCAACACTGCCTCCTTAAGGGACTGTGGCTCCCCTACAAGGGTCACTACCATACGGTTGTGATCCTCATCATTGCTGTAGTCGAGGAGTACTACCCCCTCCTTATTGCGTAGTGGTGCAAGAATCGCCTCCATTACTTCCTTGTTGCGGCCTTCGCTAAAGTTAGGCACGCACTCCATAATCTTCTTCATCCTTATTATTGTATTAAGTTATTGATAATATCGTCATCTACTAGGAAAGGCTCCGTGATATGATAGCCATCAGCATGGGTCTCATTGAAGCTCTTTACCGTACTCATTGCATTTTCGTTGCGTGCCCAAGATCTACGTGCTACACCGCCCATTACATCCCAAAGCATAGAGGAGCGGATAATCTCATCGGCTCTCTTAGAGCCATCGCACACCATGCCGAATCCACCATTGATACTCTTGCCAATACCTACACCACCACCATTGTGGAGGGCTACCAGGCTAAAGCCACGAGCGCAGTTACCAGCGAAACAATGCACAGCCATATCTGCCATCACATTACTACCATCTCGGATATTCGAGGTCTCACGGAATGGAGAGTCGGTACCGCTCACATCGTGGTGGTCGCGTCCGAGCATGATAGGTCCTACCTCGCCATTACGCACCATCTCATTGAACTTCAGAGCAATGTTCATACGGCCTAGGGCATCTTGGTACAAGATACGCGCCTGAGTACCCACTACGAGTTGGTTCTTCTCAGCATCACGAATCCAGATCCAATTATCTCTATCCTGTGCACGGCGGTTAGGATCGATACACTCCATAGCAGCATGGTCAGTCTTCAGGAGGTCCTCATGCTTACCGCTAAGGCATACCCAGCGGAATGGACCATAACCATAATCAAATAGCTCAGGTCCCATGATATCCTCCACATAGCTAGGCCAAATAAAACCATCCTTATCGTCATAGCCATTGCGGGAAATCTCGGTGATTCCAGCATCGAAGCAAGCCTTCATAAAGGCATTACCATAGTCGAAGAAGTAAGTCCCCTTAGCCACGAGCTTCTTGATAATATCGAAGTGACGACGTAGTCCTTTGTCTACCTCCTTTACGAAACCTTCACGGTCTTTGAAGAGCATCTCTGTGCGCTGCTCATAGGTAAGGCTTACTGGACAATAACCACCCTCGTATACTGCGTGGCAACTAGTCTGGTCGCTAAGGAGATCGATATGGATATCCTTCTCGTAGGCATACTCCAATAGATCCACAATATTGCCAAGGTAAGCAATACTCGTAGGTTCCTTGCTCTCGATACCCTTGCGAGCCATCTCGAAAGCCTCTTCCAGCGAATGTGCTACATGATTCACCCACCCCTGCTCGTGGCGGATAGCGATACGGCTCTTATCCACCTCAGCAACGATAGATACCGCTCCTGCAATATCGGCAGCCTTAGGCTGAGCACCACTCATACCTCCAAGACCAGAGGAGATAAATAGCTTTCCAGCAAGGTTCTCATCCTCCTTAATGCCCAACTTCTGCCTTCCAGCATTGAGGATCGTATTATATGTACCATGTACAATGCCCTGTGGGCCTATATACATCCAGCCACCAGCAGTCATCTGTCCATAGTTGGCTACACCCATCTGAGCTGCCACTTCCCAATCCTTTATATTATCGTACAGACCGACCATCATAGAATTGGTAATAATAACGCGTGGGGCACTTGGGTGACTCTTGAATAGCCCTAGCGGGTGACCACTTGCCATCACGAGGGTTTGATCCTCGGTTAGTTCCTCGAGGTACTTCTTAGTAAGTCGGTACTGCAACCAGTTTTGAAATACTTGCCCTGTCTCACCATAGGTAACCAATTCGTAAGGATAAAGGGCGATATCAAAACACAAGTTGTTATCAATCATCACCTGGAAGGCTTTACCCTCTAGGCACTTTCCTTTATACTCATCGATAGTCTTCGCCTTAAGAGTTCCTTCTGGGCGATAACGGTAAGCATATATCTTACCTCTAGTTTTTAGCTCCTCCAAAAACTCAGGTGCAAGTTCGGCATGAAGCTCTTTGGGTACATAGCGCAAGGCATTGCGGAGCGCCACCTTGGTCTGCTCCTTAGTCAAGCGATAGCCACGGTCTGGGGCACGTCTGATCCCCTTGACAAACTCTGGATACACTGGCAAAGTGCTATCCAGTACAAATTCTCTGGTCTCTTCCATTACTATAGGTAATATGTTTGAAATATTTTTTCTCTACAAAACTAATCAATATCTCCCGCACTGCAAAACAATTCTCACAGAAGGTAGTGCAAGCGAAACGATACCTATAGATTTCCTCTTGGGCGAGTACTGTACATGGCTCCGCAAACCACCAAAA